>JALGZU010000444.1 GCA_025774735.1 candidate division LCP-89 bacterium
AGCAAATCCCCGTAACCCGCCCCCAACGGAGGCGATGAAAGCGATCGCGGTTACTGGGTGGAGGAGACCTCGGATGGTGGTTTTATCGTCACCGGCGTCACCAACGAGGGGATGTACGATCTTTACGGGGATCTATGGATTTTGCGGACCGATGCCAATGGCGATACCCTCTGGGCGCGAGTCTATGATTGGGGTCAGATCGACCGCGGCTACGGTGTTTACGAGACCGGTGAAGGCGACTTCATCGTCGCCGGCATTCACGACGGCGGGTTTACCACCTACATCGGAGACGTCCTGGTCATGAAACTGGACGCCGATGGCAATACGGTCTGGATGAACACGATCCACCGCCACGGGCGGGACTGCGGTTACAGCCTGGCACCGACGTCCGACGGCGGCTTCATCGTGTCCGGGGCGACCTGTGAAGATCCTTACGCGCCCTGCGGAGACATTTACCTGCTGAAGTTCAACGCCGATGGCGACACCCTCTGGACGAGGTCTTACGGCGACGGACTGGGTTTAAGTGTCAAGCAGACTTCAGATGGCTGCTATATCGTCGGGGGTTGGACCAGTTCATGGGCGCCGGGCGGAGAGAGCGCCTACCTGCTCAAGACGGATGCGAACGGCATTCCCCTCTGGATAGATGCCTGGGGAGGCGGTTCTCCCGATTACGGCAGGAGCGTTGTGGAAACGGCCGACGGCGGCTACGCGCTCGCCGGAATCAGCTATAACGGTATAGTATCCGGCTATGGAGTCTACCTGGTTCGGACGGATGCCGACGGCAATACCGTTGGAACCTGGAACTGGGGCAGTGAATGGTACGACCAGGCTAAATGTATAACGCTGACGGACGATGACAATCTCGTGCTGACCGGTCTCTCGATTCCTCCCGGTGGCGGTCCCGCCGATGCGCTTTTAATGAAACTGGAAGATAATCTGGGTTCGGTCGTCGTGAAATTGACTCCGCACGATCTGCCCATCCTGATTCCGCCGGGTGGGGGCTCCTTTACCTACGACGCCGAATTGGTGAACAATAGCGATACTCCCCACACCGTGGACGTTGCCTTATACGTGACTCAATTCTGGTATGAAATGGGTCTTCCCGTAGCCGAGCGCACCAACATCTCAATCGCTCCGGACGAAATGATCACCCGCGATGACCTCATGCAGTACATTGCAGCCAGCGCCGCTCCGGACAATTACTACTATTCCGCGTTTATCCGAGACCATTACACCCAGGAGTTGTACTCTACCGATTGCTTCACTTTCGAGAAGCTGCCGGGCGAGGATGGGGCGGCGCTCTCTTCAAGCTGGGAGCTGATCGGATGGGATCGATCTGAAAACGCGGCCTCTTTACCGGAAAAAGTGGAACTTGCTGCAATTCATCCCAATCCTTTCAACCCGGCGACGGCTATCCGTTACCAGTTGCCAGAGACGAGTCTCGTCAGCCTGACAATCTATGATATTGCCGGACGGCAAGTCGCTGAATTGGTCAACGGCTGGCGGGATGCCGGAGTGCACGAAGTCACCTTCGATGCGTCGGGCCTCCCTTCGGGCATCTATCTTGTGAAGCTGGAAGCGGGGGATTTCACCGCCGCGCAGAAGATGGTGTTAGTGAAGTGATATTAAGATTAGTCCAACAGAAAAAGCCCCCGTCCGGGGGCTTTTTGTTTATCTCGAAGGATTACCTGGATAGATTCGCCTTGACCCAGTTTTCCAATCCGCCCAGGATAATCAGCTCCTGAGCGGCAGTTCCCACCGGGCTGATGGCGTAGGTTTTGTCTCTGGCGGTGAGCCGGGATTGGCGGAAATCGAGCCTGGCCTGGATGCCGGTGCGGACGGACAGTTTATCCGTGCCGAATTGGGCTTTGAGGTCGTTCACCAGGTCCGGCGCTTCGATGACCAGGAAGCCGTTGTTGATGGCGTTGCGCTTGTAAGTCTCCGAGAACGATCCCGCCAGGACCAGCCGGATGCCGCGGTACTTCAGCGCCGTCGCCGCCTGCTCGCGGGAACTCCCCGATCCGAAGGTGAACCCGCCCACCAGAATATCGCCCTCTTTAACGATCTTCCCGAATTCCGGATCGTAGTTCTCCATCACCACCGAGGCCTGCTGTTCGGGGGTGAAATCGTCGATATAGGTGTACTTGCCCGGGTAGATGCCGTCGGTGTTGAGATTGTCCTGGTGGCAGAAGATCAGTTCACCTTCAAGGGATTCCGGGAATTCCGGTAAAATTGAAACTTCGGAATCATTTGCAACGGGCTTCGGCTTGATCTCGATTCGGCCCTGCGGCGGCCCCATCTCGGCGATGCCCGGCAGGTCGATCTTCCCTGCCGCGGCGGATGCCGCCACGACCGCTGGAGACGCGAGGTAAGCCTGGGCGCTCTTTGATCCCATGCGCCCCTTGAAATTGCGGTTGGTGGCAGAAATGCCGACTTCATCGTCTCCCAACAAGCCTTGGCCCAGACCGATGCAGGCTCCGCAGCCCGGCGGCAGCGGGATGGCTCCGGCTTCTAAGAGCGCCTGCCAGTCGCCACGGCGTTCACTTTCGGCCTGTACTTCATCGGATGCCGCAGCGATATAGAGCTCTACCCCCGCGGCGACTCTCTTCCCCCGCATGACTTCGGCGGCTTGCGATAGATCATCTTCACGGCCGTTAACGCAGCTCAAGAGGTAGGCTTTGTCAATTTTGACGTCCCTCCGGCTCATTTCGGCTATCGGAGTCATGACTTTAACCGTATTGGGACCGGAAGCGTAGGGCTGCACCGAGCTCATGTCCAGTTCGATTTCCCGGGCGTAGAAAGCATCTGGATCGGCTTTGAGATTCTCCTCTTGCTGCAGCGCTTCGATGCGTTCCAGGTTCATGCGCGGGTGTGTTCCGTCCCCGTCGGCATCCGATGGAACTCCGGCGGGGTCGCGTTTGGCAACGAGTTCGGCTCTCTGTTTTAACCAGTCAATGAGTACATTATCGATGGGGAAGAGGCCGACCAGGGCGCCCCATTCCGTGGTCATGTTGGCGATGGTCAAGCGGTCGCTGATGGATAGCTTGGCGATGCCG
>JALGZU010000445.1 GCA_025774735.1 candidate division LCP-89 bacterium
TATTACCGGGAGCCAGCAGCCCATGTTTGTCAACCCTGAAGATATCGTTCGAGGTGCAGTTGTGACGATCAGGCTGGCGCCGTTTTACAGTAAGCGGTTGCAGCAAGAGAACCTGTTGAAACTGGCTCCATTGCTGGCGAAGATGAATCCATTTATCAACCTGAAAGAATTGACCCGGGCGATTCTCCGCAATGATGAATATATCGAAGATCCGTCGATGATCATGCCGGACAATATCCCGGATTATACCCCAATGGATCTGATGAATCAGCAGATGATGCTCACGCTGCGCCAGCAGATGCTTCAATCTGCCATACCACCCGGACCCGGGGGGAATGCAGGGGGCAGTGTCGATACGGGGATAAAGCAACTACCCAGCCAACCGAAGGAGGGAGCGGGTGTCTATAATTTCGACACTCTTGCGGAAATTGATGCGATCCAAAATCCTATGGGATAGGATCGAACCGGAAGATGTCTTTGCACTACCCCCCGTTTCCCTTGAGAGGAAATTTGAAGTTGATGCCGGGTATCTGGACGGACTTCGAAACCTGAAGAACAATCAAGCCTATACGGAGGCAATTCGATATAGAATACTCACCTACTATGAAATACTGGAAAGAACACCGAAAAAAGATGACCATTTCGACAGAAAAGTTATCAGTGTAATCAGCTACATTCGGGCGCTGAAATGGTGTTTGAATGAATTGCCCGATCTACCGAAAAACAGGAAGAAAAAACACGACGAGGAGACGGAATGAGCAGCGGCGATAAGGCAGTCGAAGCGGTAGCGGACTTGATCGATGATAAGTTGATTGAGGATGCGCCGACCGACACCCCCCCGGATGCGAAGCCGACTGAAACGGAGCCCGAACCCCCCGAATCCGAGGAGACCGTCAGCGATGACGTGCCCGAAGAGGAGCGACAAGGCGAGGACACCGGATCAGAAGAGGACAAGGCGAAACTCGCAGAGCCTGCAGAGAAAGAGACCCAAACGGAGGAAACCGACGAAATCGACCCTGAGTCTATCGAAGATCCCGCATTGAAGGCATACGTGCTGAATCTGCGCGAGAAAAGCGAAAAGGCTGAAAGGAGTTATGAAGAATTACAAAAGCTCCAGGGTCAGCAGGCTCGCGAATTGGGTATGGCGCGAGAGGTGGCAACTCAAAACAGGGATAACTTCAACAATGAGATTGCCACGATCAACCGGGATGCCCTGGAAACACAGGCTGCACTCCTCTCAGAGGCCGAACAGGAAACGGATCCACTGAGAAAGACGCAGTTGCAAAATCAGGCTGCCGAGGTGAAGGCAAATGCCTCAGTAGAGATCAACAAGCGCATTACGACCTTCGCCAGAGGGCAGGAAAATGCTTTTTTGCAGTCATCTCTCACAGAGGGCATGGATTACACGGAAATCAAGCCGCAATTCGATGACTTCTGCCAGAGCCTGCAAACAGCCCCGGAAGTGGTTAAGATGAATCCGGCGATGATGTCGCGGCTCTATGAGATTATGTTGGGCTACGAGCGCGGCAAAAAGGCGGATGAGATGGTGAAGAAAGCCTACAACGAGGGTAAACTTGCTGCGGCCAGGGTCAAGAACGCATCGGCAGCGCCAGCAGAAAGCAAACTGAAAACCGAGAAGAAGGAGAAACCCAAAGATGATCCGAGCGGGACCACCCAGGAAGAGGTGAACGCGATGCTGGGACCATCCAAGGGGATGTCCTTCAGAGAATAACAGCCCAACAAAAATTCAAACACGCCCATTTCCCGGCGCGCTTGGCGTGTGCCGCCGGAGATGGGCTTTTTTGTTGGGCGGAAAGATAAGGAGATTTAATCTATGGGATACCAAGAAGGTGCATTCCTCACCACCACATTGGCCAGCGAACAGCGAAAGTACAGTCTGTCCGATCAGTTGCAGATGTCGGCCAGGCGGCTGGCTCCGCTCACCACGATTTTGGTCGGTGAGTTTCGGAAGGTGAAGAAGGGGGATGCAGAATACAAAACCCTGGGCGACCGCGAACCAACCATGAGCGGTGTCCTGACGGGTTCCAGTGCAGGAGCGGCTGCGACACTCACCGTTACGATGACTGAAATACGGATCGTGGGCGGGGGTAACTACCTCAAGGTGGGAGATGTTATCGCAGTTGACAAGTACGCCACCAACAACAGCAATACGAGCAAACAGTCCCACCCGGAAAATATGCGGATTACCAGCATCACAGATGCGAATACAATCAATGTGACCCGTAATATCGAAGCGGTGGGAACATCAACCTATAACGTTTCAAACGCTGCAGCCGGGAATACGCTGCCCTGGCAGTTGCTTTCATCGGCAATGGCTGAGAATGCCGATCCCCGTAACGCCAAGCAGTATTCCGTTTACAGCGACAAGAACTACATCCAGGCCGAACAGGAGACGTACGAAGTATCCGACATTGAAGAGATGACTGATCATTTCGGGCCGGACGAGCTGACCCGGAACCAGAAGATCGCCCTGGTCTCCCTGAATCGTAAAGTCGAGTCGGCACTGCTCTACGGTGTACGTTCGGAGAACTTCGTGGACGGCAAGCCGGTACGGACCACCGGCGGAGCCCTCTGGCACCTCGACCGGGCGGTGAGCGACCTGGGTACTCAAGCACATTCGTCCACCTATGACCTGGTGACGGGAACCAGTCCTGTATCACGCATCTGGCGTCCCGGCGGGGAGTTCAATGCCAACCGTTTCGAGAAGTTCGTCACCGAATCCTTCATCATGGGTTCAGACACCCGACTGGGCGTTCACGGCAAGGACTTCCTGCGCATTTTCAAGGCGGAATACGAAGATCAGAT
>JALGZU010000446.1 GCA_025774735.1 candidate division LCP-89 bacterium
TGTCACCGGAATTACATACAATCTACCCTCCGCTCAAAATCTCACCCTGGACGTCTACAATCTCCTGGGCCGGACGGTGACCACCATCGTCAGCGGCCGCCAACCTGCCGGAACTCATTCTTTCCTCTGGAATCCTTCGCAGCACGCATCGGGAGTCTACATCATCCGTCTGGAAACTCAGCAAGAAGCGCTGGCGAAACGGGTGATGGTGGTAAAGTGAGAATTGTCATTGCGAGGAATCCGCCGCACGGCGGATGACGTGGCAATCTCATTTTTTTATCGTAGGGCGGGGGTGTCCCGAAGGGATTCCTTTGGAACTTCCCCCGCCTTTTCGGTTGTAGGGGCAGGCCCCCGTGCCTGCCCGTTCCCGTAGTCGGGGTCGTCCCTGACCCCGACAGTATAGAGGCACCCCCCTATGCCTGCCCGAAAACTGTGCGCGCAACTCGGTGAGTCGCCCTATACAATGGGTCATTCTGAGCGAAGCGAAGAATCTCAGAGATCCTTCACTACGCTCAGGATGACATGCATCCCGTAGTCGGGGTCGTCGAGCGAAGCCCACTTAGCGGCCTGACCCCGACAGTATAGAGGCACCCCCCCGTGCCTGCCCGAAAAATGTGCGGGCGACCAGGTGAGTCGCCCTGTCACGTCAAACACCTCTAACCTCACCCAACACCCCCCCCTCAGCCCAAACCGGATCGTCGCGCCGGATCGTGACATCCACGACCTGTGGAAAAGTCTGTCCACTTAATCGGTACCTGCCGACCGCTTCTAAGCAGACCCTACACATAATTTTCGCCACGTATTTTACTCCAACCGGTACAATTAAAACACACTTCCGTCAAAATTCTGCTCACCCCCCTAAAAATAATCGAATAATCTTGTGAAACGGCCAAGGATGTCTTATAGTTTACTAACTCTTTCATAATTCGGTAAATAAAACCTAAGCTGCTCGCTAATCGATATGTCTTTCTGGATGATAGTGCTGCGCACCGGTAGCCTGAGCACTCATGCTCCCAATTTCAATGCATGCACGTCATAACCTTGGATAATCGAAATGAAGCAACTTAAAATAAATATAGATGACCAAACCATGGACTAACGTAAAGGCACAGTGAATTCATCACGTGTGTTAAGTGGAGATTAATTCAAGAGAGGTAAGCAAGATGGAAAGAAAAATCATTATCCCAATCATCGCATTGAGTCTTCTGCTCTGCCTGACGCCGATTCCGGCTGGAGCGCAGGGAAATTCCTCTATACTCGAAAAGCTCGATCAAATCGAAGCGAGAATAGAACAATTGGAGAAGGCTCAAAGAAGCAGCGACTGGGAAAACTCAGTCGACGAGATCCAGGCTCGCATTGACCAGCTGCGTAAGGAACTGGAGATTATCAGGGCGACCAACCAGTGGACGCGTGAAGGAGACGCCTCAGTGGATCTCGCCTCTGACGAGGGTTGGCGGGAATCCAAGTTTCTGCCCCAACACAGGGCAAAACCGCTCTTCGGCGGCATCCAGATCACCGGTTTCGCGGACTTCGGCTATGCCGCCCACCAGGGTGAAGATCAACCGGATGACTACGGCTTCGGCCAGATGGAAGTCGATCTGGCCACCGGCATCGGTAAATGCATCGGCGTCACGGCAGCCATTGCCTACAAAACCGAAACCGAAACCTTCGGTTCGAGAGAGTTTGTCGTTGACTTCAGCATCCTCGGCAGCAAAGGAAACCATTTCTATGAGGCTTCCGGTATCGATCATGCCGGGATTGCGGCCGGTCAGTTCGACGTTCCCTTCGGGATCGACTGGCAGGTTTATCCCTCCATCGACCGCAAGCTCGTGTCGGCTCCGCTAATCGTGGAGAGCACCCACAATCTCTGGAACGATTACGGTGTACAGGCCTATCTCGAAACGTCGCAGTTTAACGTGGTCGTCTTCGGCACCAACGGCTTCGGGTATCAGTGGGTCGATGAGTTCAGTGTGCCGACCGAAATCAGCGTGAATATGGCCGTTGGCGGCCGAGTCGGATTCGCACCGCACGAATGGGTCGAGATCGGCGGTTCATACGCCAGCTTCTTCAACGAAGACGACGAGAACGACATGGACATGGTCGGTGCCGACCTTCAATTCAACTACGAAGATCTCTCCATCAAGGGCGAGTACATCATGCAACGGACCGGTCTCACCTATGATGAGCCGTGGGAGGATTCCGGATTCTACGCCCAGGGAATGTACGATTTCGGCAGAGTCTTCCTGGTCGGACGGTACGGTACGCTCTTCGCGTTCGAAGAAGGAGCGGATGATTGGACCCGCATCAGCGCGGGCGCCGGCTGGACCATCCTGCAAGGCGCTGAGCTGCGTCTGGAATATCAGAATAACTCTGCAGAATGGGTGGATGACGTCACCTTCCTGCAGTTGGTGGTGGGATTCTAAGAAAGGTGAGATCGTCATAGCATAATGATGCAATCTCATCACGAAGACCAACAAGAAAAACTAAGTAAGACGTCGATCAATTATAAATTTAGTTGATCGAAATTTCAAGTTATCTTCAAGCCTTACTGGGCACACAAAAACGGGTGGGCGAACAAAGCTCACCCGTTTTTATTTTGCTTTGGTCATAGGGCGGCCCCGATCTCTCAAAACCGCCACTTTTTATACTTCACAATGGGTGGCCGGGACAGCTTGATGTCCCGGTAGCTGTATTTTACTTCACTAACACCATCTTCTTCACATCGCTGAAATCCCCTGCTTCTATGCGGTAGAAGTACAATCCCGATGCCTGGGTTGACGCATCGAACGTCACCTCATGATACCCCGCATCCCTGAAGCCTTGTAG
>JALGZU010000447.1 GCA_025774735.1 candidate division LCP-89 bacterium
GCGCTCGCAGAGCAATATGGGATCAGTTTGCTGGGGGGGGATCTGTCCCGCTCCGACCGAGACTTTGTCATCTCCGCTTCAGTCAACGGAACGGTACCTTCGAGAAGCGTGATAGGCCGGGGAGGAGCGGAACCGGGTGACGTTATCTGGGTTTCGGGCACACTCGGCGGAGCCGCTGCGGGATTGGCGTTTTTAAGGGAAAAAGCCGCCACTGATTGCCCTGATGAACTGCTCGAAGCCTTCCTCGTGCCCCAACCGGAACTAGAACTGGGGCTGACCTGTTCGAAGAGTGGCCGGGTCAAAGCCCTGATCGATATTTCGGATGGATTGGCCGGCGACCTCGGGCACATCCTGGAGGCATCAGGCGTCGGTGCAACGTTGCGGGAAGAAGCGCTGCCTGTCGAAAAAAGCTTACGGGAGGTCATCCGGCGGAAAAGCTGGAATCTGAACGATCTGGTGCTGCGAGGCGGGGAAGACTACCGTCTCCTCGGCTGTACGGCCCGGCCCGATTTCGATGGACTATGCAATCTGGGTAGGAAGTGGTTTGGTAGAGAAATTTTCCCCATAGGTCACATCGAAAGCCAGCCCGGTTTGCGCCTGCAGCACGCAGATGGCAAATGCGAAACCCTCGCCCCGAAAGGGCACGATCATTTCACCTAAAGTGCGAATTTATCTATGAACCAGAAGGCGGCGGTTTTGAGTGTCGCGGGATTCGATCCCACCGCGGGAGCCGGCATCCTGGTGGACGCCGCAGTCATCCGTTCATTCGGTTTTCATCCCCTGACCGTCCTCACCTCCGTGGCGGCCCAGGGTTCGACCGGAATCCTCGAAATCCACTCCCTTCCTGCCCCTCTGATACAGCGCGAATTCGAAATCATCAGCCGTGAGTTCGACCCGCAAGCCTGCAAGATCGGCATGCTCTACAGCCCCGAGGCGGTTCTAACTACGGCGGAATTTCTCAGCCAACACCCTCTGCCGGCCGTCCTCGACCCCATCCTTAAAGCCAGCGGAGGAGGAGATCTGGTCACCGCGGAAGCGCTGGATGCTTTAGAGAAGCATCTTATCCCCCATTGCCGCATCATCACCCCCAACCTGACCGAAGCGGCTGCCTTTCTCGAAAGGGACATTCCCGACCGGGATGAGGCGATGTGTGCGGCCCTGGACTTGTCCGCGCGCTGGGATTGCGCCGTGCTCATAAAAGGAGGCCACCTGTCCGGTGACCCCTGTGACATTCTCGCCCTCGACGGCTCCACTACCCATTATCCTCATGAACGCCTCCACGGCGCTGCGACCCTGCGCGGCACCGGGTGCGCCCTCAGCACCGCTATAGCCGCCGGTTTGGCCCGCGGTTATGAGTTGGAAGCCGCCGTAGAGTCCGCGGTCCGGTATGTGCAGGAGGCGATCCGCAAAGCCTACCAAGCCGGTCTCCGCAATGACGTCCGCTTTCTCGAACTGCTTACTGAGCCGCCTTCAGCGCAAAATCCCCATTCTCGATGACCAGTTCGTAGCGAGCTCCGCACTTCTCACATTTCTCCACCCGCCCTGCAGGAGCATCCTGGCCGTAATCCATCTCCCATCCGCACAGGGGACAGAAGAAAATCTTCGGCAGGGTACCCTCCTCCATCTTTTTGAGCATATCTTCGAACAGCCGCACGTGGCCCGCTTCCGATTTCAGCAGCTTCCGGAAGGTCTCCCGCTGCGCCGGATCTTCCGCTTCTCGGGAAATCTGGCCGTACAGTTTGACAGCCTCCTTTTCGAATTCGAGATTCAGTTTCGTGTGCAGGTAAAGAGTCCTGTATCCGTCCGGGGCACCGTCGGCGTCGGCTTCCAGGATCCTCATGACCTCTTCGATATGCTCACCCTCGTTGCGGCGCACCCCTTCGATCAGGGATACCACACCCGCCTGTAAGAACCGCCCGGCCTGCAGGGCATAGCGATGGGTGGCTCCATATTCCAGATTCAACGTGGTTATCAGGTTTTTCCGTTCAGTATCCGTCATGAATGCTCTCCTCTAGTCAGTTTTTTTGCGTTCGCAGTAATTATAGCAAAACGGGCTACCGAAATCAAGTAAAAGTAGCGTCCTTACCGTAAAAAAAATCCCCGGACGTCCCATCCGGGGAGAGTTTCTTCTGCTGATAATCAGAGCCTCCGGCTCATTTCATTAGCCTCAACTGAAGCCGCTGCTGCTTCCGCATGAGGATCCGAAGCCGTAATCGAATCCCATAGCGGCGAAGGTGGAGACTTTGCGGCTCGGACGGCGGCTGTTGCACTCGGGACAAACCGCCGTCTCGTCCCGCTGGGACGAGGATCGAAGTTCGTCGAATTCGTGCTGGCAATCCGGGCAGTGAAATTCGAAAATGGGCATGGCGTCCGCTACCTTGGTTTTTCTCGTGGAACTCTCTTTCCAGATTAGATGTAGAAAAAACCAAAAGGATCCGCGCTTTTACCGACTTTTTTCAACCAAACCCATTATTGAGGAAATTCGGTGATACCGTACCCATCGAAAGTTTGATCCGGCGCCCGGTAAATCAGCCGGTAGCCCGCGCCGTCCGGCATGCTGGTCCGGCTCACCGCCTCCACCATCATCACCTGTCCGCCGTCGGTGTAGTACTTGAAGCTCCACTCCCGTTCCAGGTCCGGCATGATGGACAGGTAACCGGCATCCCGGAGGGTCGCCATCCCCTTGGGAAAGTACCCCCGGTCGTTGTCGTACTTCTCCAGCGCTTCGGCGATGTCCGTCAAGGTCGCCTGCACCCTCTGAACCCTCATCTGCAGGGCGGGATCCTTCTTCCGGCTGCCCGAACACCCTGCCAGCCAGAT
>JALGZU010000064.1 GCA_025774735.1 candidate division LCP-89 bacterium
CTACCCACGGATTGAGGCCGATTGCACCACCATTCGGGGCTGTATTTCCACTGAAAGTACAGTTGATTAATTCGGGTTCATTACCATAACAGAAAAAACCACCTCCGAATTCTCCGGCTGAATTTCCTAAAAAGGTACAATTGCGGATTATTGTGGTAGAACTAGTGCAATAAAGCCCGCCACCCCATACACTCGCAGTATTCTCCGTGATAAGGCAATTTTCGACGATTGTGTTACTATTACCTACCATAAGTCCACCACCCATCGTACCCGCTGTGTTTTGGCTGATAACACAGTGGCGTACAATGGCTATGTTGTTGGCTCCACCTATTGAAATGCCACCCCCAGAATGCGATGGTGCCGAATTTCCGGTAATGGTACAATATTCTATTATGGGTGATGAAAATTCAAAATACATTCCTCCGGCCCCAGACCAGGAATTTCCGGTAATCTCGCAGTATCGGATGGTCGGTTGGGAAGAGTTCTGGCCGAAAATGCCGCATCCCCAACAATCGCTAATCGTACAATTTAGAATTTCTGGGCTCGAATTATCGCAAAACAAACCGGCTGAACTGGATTTGGTTATCATGCAGTATTCTAATCTGCTGACAACGTAAGGAGAGAGGAAATCGATACCGCCCCAGTTTGGGACTCCCGTGTCCGGCAAAAACTTGATGCTGTCAGCTTCTGTTCCGATAGCACCCAGATACCCCTCAACGATGAAACTGTAATATCCTTGAAAGAGCACCTCTACGGCTGGTTCAATGTACAGCGTATCGTTCCAGGGCACCGTGATTTCACCCTCAATCAGGTATGGTGAACCGAATTCTTCCCAGACACCAGAAACATATCCCCCTGGTATGACCGTTTGCGCAGAAATGATTGCAGGCAAAACTGCTCCCAGAATCAAAGTTTTCAATACTTTCTTTAACATTTTGACCTCCACGGTAATAAAATAGGCTGATAATTATGTAAATAATATAATAAATTCAATTAAGGATGTCAAGTAAAATTTTTTACTTCCTAAAAATTTTATCAGTGCTTTTTTGATTTATTTACATCATTAAATGAAACATAAAAAGGCGACTTCTCGAGCCGCCTTTGGTTTCTATCTATTTTGTTCGGCTACTTCATCAGCACCATCTTGTCAGTGGCACTGAATTCACCCGCCTGCATCTGATAGACATAGATACCGGAAGCCAGGTGCGACGCATCGAAGGTCACCTCATGAAAGCCAGCGTCCCGGTAGCCGTTCACCAGAACGGCGACTTCGCGGCCCGAGACGTCATACACCTTGATGCTGACTGTGCCTGCTTCGGCGATGCTGAAGCTTAGGGTTGTCATCGGGTTGAAGGGATTGGGGTAGGCGGACAACCTATGCTCAGTCGGCAATACCGATAATTCCGATTGCCCCTGGTCGAAATTTTCACCCCAACATTCCCAACCGACGAGTTGAGAACCACCATCTTCCCCTGCCAGCTTCTCAAATTCAAAATGATCTTCGTCCCAGATGTCATCCGGGTAGATGCCGACATAGGCATCGTAGGTATACATGCCGGTCGGAGCAGCTGCTGGTACTGACTGTGTTCGATCTCGATTAGTCGACCAGCTAGCCGGTGCGGTAAAGTTCGGAAGATTGATAATCGGTCCGTATTGGCCTCCAGGGGGCAGAGTTGCCATCGTCCAGATGTCGAAGGTTTCAGGATCAGCCCCGTTATTGGCTACTTCGGCGTTGAAATCGAAACTGCCGCCCGAGGCGGGGATGCTGATAGGCGTTCCATAGGGCGTCAGCGTGATCGTGACGTCGGGCGTGCCTGCGGTTTCCAATTCGATTGCGTAGATCTGGCCTCCGTTGCCGAAGGTGCGGGCATGAACCGCCTTGCCGCCGCAGACGGCGTACTGGCCGTCGTCCGAAATGGCCACGTCGAATATCGTCCCCGGCTCGTCGATGTCATCGAGGAGCTGCAGAATGACGTCTCCGCTGCTCATCTCGAATGCTGTGAATACGTCACCGTAGGTGGCGTCCAGCATCCCCCATGACCCGACCACGCCGACCGAACCGTCGTCGCAGAGGGCGACCGAAGAGATGTAATCTCCGTACTGGTCGTAAGACCAGAGCAGGGTGCCGCCGATGTCGAAAGCTCGAACTTCACCGGCATAGGACGGAGAATAGACGAAATTGCCCGCCAGGACCGCCGACCCGTCAGCCGATATATCTACGGCTGTCACCCAGCCGCCCATGTAATTGTTCCACTGTTCGACGTACCCTGTCGCCGTGCGCTGGTAGACGTGCAGCTGGCCGTAGAAATCTCCCGTGGCCAGCCATTCGGCATCCGCGTCGATGCCGGCCTTGGTCTGACTGTAATTGTCCGCCGTGAAGAACAGAGTCTGGGCGTTGAGATCGAAAACATGAATTGCCCAGTAAGTCGAGACGATGATCCAGTCGTTATCCTCCGAAATTTCGACTCCGATCACCTGGGTCTCACCGCTGAAATCGGTCTCCCAGACCGGTGTCGGCGTGCTCGCATCGAAAACGGCCAGTTTGCCGTTATCTCCGCCGGTCTCGGCGCTGACCACCGCAACGTAATTGCCGTTGTCGGACACGTCACAATCCACACCTTTGTAGCCCATGGGATGATAGTACTGCCAGGAGGGTGTCGGACCGGCGAGTCCAAGCCAGGCATTCAGAGGCGTGATGTCCCCTGTCGATGCCATCACGCTGCCGCTGTTCGAGACAGAAACGGGGAGATAAAAGTCGGGGAATTGATAGTATTCCCAGAGAGGACTGCCCGTACCGGAAACCTGGTACTTGGAGACGCGCTCCTCGTTCAAGTACCATCCAGTGAGCATGTACACCCCGCTCCCGGTGACGTCGATGTTGTTGGCGATGGCGCTGGGGTGTTCGACGCTCCACAGCACCTCCTGATCCGTGGCTCCACTGACCCGTGGAGAGATCTCCCGGTCCTGGTTCGGCGTCCCAGGGGTGACACAGCGAACCGCCATTTCCCCGGGTTGATCTCCACTGATCTCCACACTAACCTGTGCTTGAACCGGCGCTAAACCGGCCAAACAGATACAAACAGATAAAACCACCAATCCTGTTCTCATGTCGATCCTCCTCGTTTGCCGCGACGTCCAGATTCAGAAATGCCTAACAATATAGTTAATTCAAACGCCAATGTCAAGACACCAGAAAAAATAACCCATTTTTTTCGCCGGGCAAACCGTAAGGTGGTGATCGAACGCTCTGATGTCTCCTTGTTGATGTGGCTTGACCTGTAGCCGGGATCATCTAAACAAAAAGGGCGGACTTTCCGTCCGCCCTGTATCTGCTATTACAAATCTGCATCACCTCATCAGCACCATCTTGCCTGACGCTGAATAAGATCCTGCTTCCAGCCGATAGATGTACAGTCCCGACGCTAGTTCTGATCCATCGAAGACCACCTCATGAGTTCCTGCCTCCCGCCAGCCATCCACCAGGTCGGTTACCTTCCGCCCCCCGACGTCGTAAACGGCCAGGCTCACCAGATTCGCCTCAGGCAACTGGAACCGTAATGTCGTCACCGGATTGAACGGATTGGGGTGGTTCTGGCTTATAAAATATCCCGCGGGAATGATTGTTATAGTAGCGTTGGCGGACGGTTCCTGGAAGACTTCACCGTCACTGGCCCATTCTTCGATCCAGGTACCATCACCACTTAGGAGCTTCTCAAATTGCAGGGTGTCGGCATCCCAGAGGCTGTCCGGATATTCACCCACGAAACCGATATAAGTATAGATACCTGCTGGTGCACCACCAGGTACCGCTTGAGTACGGTCGCGATTCAGCGAAGTGTACCCAGCGATTGTTAGGTCCGAGATATTGATAATCGGACCATAGACGACTGCATTCGGCAATATTGCCATCGTCCAAATATCAACCATGTTTGGCTGTGGTTCGTTGTTTTCCACACCGATATTGTATTCGAAACTTCCACCGGTCCACGGAATCTGAATTGGTGAACCATAAGGTGTAAGAGTGATGGATACCGATGGTGGGCCATATTTGATGGTCACATAATCTTTATTCTCAGCGTAGTTAATGCTACCGCCGGTGACGTAAACGTTGTCTTCTGCATCAACGGCAATTGCTTCAGGAATGTCCCATCCGTCCCAATAACCAGAGTATATCATTGACCACGACTGCTCACCGGTTGTCCCGTTGTACTTTAGGGTAAGATAGTCATAGTGAAAGTTTGACGAAAGCCAGAAAATATCTTCCACTCTTCCGGTAATGTATACGTTGTTATCCTGATCTAAGGCTAAGCCTTCGACCAAGTCATGCATCGATCCGTCATAGATTGCAGTCCATAGTTCAGAACCGTCAGGATCATATTTGATAGTCACTATATTTTTATGAGTAGGTGGAACTACAGTCCCTTCAAAGAATGCATCCCCGCTGACAATAATGTTATTCTCAGTATCAACTGCCATGTATTTTATTTCATCATTATTGTTGAGTGGACCATTATAGGTGGTTATCCATTGCTCATTACCATTTGAATCATACTTAATCAGGACAAAATCATCGTTATTCCCCACTTCACGGGCATAACCTCCAACGTAGACGTTATAATCTTGATCTACGGCGACATCATTCGCGCCATCATCGTTAGTGTCCGATCCATCATGAATCCCAACCCATTGTTCAACGCCAGCATTATCGTATTTAATGATCACCAGGTCATCGGACCCACTGTTGGCGCAATCTCCTGCGACATAGACGTTGCCCAGGGGATCCACAGTTATTGCGGCGGCATTGTCATCACGGTTGTAGCCACCATCGTAGAAGGCGCTCCATTGCGGATCACCGGCTGAGTCGTATTTTAGAGTCAATATGTCATAGTAATAGGGATGATGGTAATTCGCTGCGACGAATGCATTACCATCTCCATCAACTGCGATATCAACAACATGATCGTCATCATTTTCTGGACTTTTCATAGTTCTAACCCAGAGAGAATCCCCGTTTGGATCGTACTTGATGACGAAAAAACCAAAAATAGTGTCGTCTCCCGGATCGAAATCGGTATCCCCTGTTAGGTAGATATTGCCTTCTTGGTCGAGCACCATGGCTTTAGGGATATCATCGCCGGCACCTGGGCCTTCGAAACCGCTCGACCACTGCTGGACACCCTCAGAATTGTACTTGATCAAAACACAATTGAGATTATCAGAATAACCAGGAATTACATCACTAGTACCGGCAACGAAAATATCTCCATTGTAGTCGATTTCAAGACAATAAGCGCAATCAAAATCACCCGCATCATACCTGGCTACCCATTCCTTAATTATTTGGCCGGAGGAGACGTTGGCAATTCCCAATAGAGTAACGAGAACTACAGTTATTGTTATTATTACAGAGATGTGCCTCCACATTATAGATACCTCCGCTTGATTCAGATGTAATAAATTTAGTGCTTGTCAATATAATCTACTAATAAAATCCTAAATTGTCAAGTGATATTAAAAATTTACTTGATTTTACAAATGATATATTAAAAAGGGCACGAATTATGATAATCATCCAACTCGTGCCCTAATATTATGTACAGGAGGACTACTTCATCAACACCATCTTACCTGTTGTGCTGAAGTCACCGATCTGCATCTGATAGACATAGATTCCGGAAGCCAGGTGTGACGCGTCGAATGTCACCTCGTGAACACCCGCATTCCGGTAGCCGTTCACCAGAACGACGACCTCCCGGCCCGTGACGTCGTACACCTTGAGGCTGACTGTGCCTGCTTCGGCGATGCTGAAGCTTAGGGTTGTCATCGGGTTGAAGGGATTGGGGTAGGCGCTGAAGAGAACGTAACTGTTAGCTACGTTCCCCACTGTCGCGTCTGCGTTCTCAAACAGTTCCCCCCAGCATTCCCAACCGCCGACCTGAGAAACACCTCCATCTCCTGCCAACTTTTCGAAATCAAAGTGATCTTCATTCCAGATATTATCGGGATAGACACCAACATAAGCGTCGTAGGTGTATATGCCTGCGGGGGCGCTTCCTGGAACCGCCTGGGTTCGATCCCGGTTGGCTGACCAGCTCGCTGGTGCAGTGAAGTCGGGCACGTTGATTATCGGCCCGTATTCACTGCCATTAGGTAGAGTTGTCATTGTCCAGATGTCGAAGGTCTCCGGATTCGTCCCGTTGTTGGCCACTTCGATGTTGAAGTCGAAGGAACCGCCAGAGGCCGGGACCTGAATAGGGGGATTATACGGCATCAGCGTCACGACAACTGGTGACGATCCACTCTGATCGTAGTAAAACGCTCCCATGTCGGCGATGGTGTTGTCCGGATCGAGGGGGGATGTCGGATCACCCGCATCGATGCACGGAGACCCGGCCTGAAGCTGGAAATTCCCGCTGACCGGACTGACAAACAGGGGATCATCCATGATGTTACCGGTCCCTGAAAGCGATGCTCCGCTGCAGCTATAGGTGAAACTGACGCTGCCGTAACAATCAGGGCCATTCCCGGCCGAGTTGCCGTAGACAATGTTGTTGTATCCCTGGCACGTGCCCCAGTCAACAAAGATGCCTCCGCCATAACTCGTATACGAACCCGACATGCCATTTTCAGAAATGGTGTTGTTGATGAATTGAGGCATGAAGCCGTCCACGTATACTCCACCTCCCTTGGACAGCGAGAGGTTATGGGCGATCAGGTTATGGGAGAAAGTTGCGTTAGAGTTTTGGCAGCGGATCCCGCCGCCTCCACAGGTGCTTCACGTGCCGGTACAGGTATTGTTGACGATGGCGCAGTTTTTCACCTGGGCGCCGCTGCTCAGATTCAGGTAAATCCCGCCGCCGATATCCGCGGTGCAGCGGTCAATCTGGCAATCTTCAACCAGCAGCATGGTACCGTAATACGCGTAGATGCCCGCGCCGTCCTCCACGGTTTGGCAGCTTGATATCCTGGTATTCCTTACCGTGATATAGTTGCCTTCGACGTAAATCCCGCCGCCCAGAATGTCCGTTCCATTATAGACGTCTTCGATGACGCAGTAGTTGAGGATACTCTGCACCGGAACCGTCGGGGTGAACCGGATGCCGCCCCAGCGATAGGTGGGATAGGGTGATTGGCGGATAAAGAGGATGGAATCGCCCTCTGCTCCTTCGGCGGTAAGCTTACCGTAAATCAACCAGGAGTAATGCCCCACATGCAAGAATTCCGTGCCGGGGAGAATCGTCAGCGAATCCCCCAGCAACACCTGGCAGTCCCCGTCGACGATGTAACTTCCCGGACCTAATGTCCCTGATAAGGTGCCACTGATATGAGGTTGGGCAAAGGCTTGTACCGACAACAAGCTCACAGCCGCGAGCAATGCGAAGAAGACCGTTTTGGGTGCAGACATGGTTCCCTCATCATTTAAAGCTGGTTCTCGGAGTTCTCCCCCGAACCATTCAGATTCTTTTTTGTTCTGTACTATTAAGTCAGCCGGGGCGGGCAGATGCCCGCCCCGGTAGCAGTATCTACTTCATCAAAACCATTTTGCCGCAGCCGGTAAAATCGCCTGCAGACAAGCGATACACGTAGACGCCGGACGCGAATTCCGATCCGTCGAACATCATGGATACCCGCATCCCGCCAACCATCAATCAGGGTTGAGACCAGTCGGCCAGAGGTATCGTAAATCGACAGTTTCACGAGGGACGCCTGCGGCAGAGCAAAACTCAACTGGGTGGTCGGATTGAAGGGATTGGGGTAGTTCTGACCGAGCGCATAGACGTCAGGGATGACCGGTTGATCCAGATTGGAGGTCAACCAGGCATCGAACGGTTCGCCGTCATTACTCCAATCGCCGACCCAGGTGCCGTCGAGGCTGTCTGACTTCTGAAAGTCAAAGTGATCTTCGTCCCAGATGTCATCCGGGTAAACTCCAACGTAGCCATCGTAGGTGTACATGCCTGCGGGAGCACTGGCTGGTACCGCCTGGGTTCGATCCCGGTTGCCTGACCAGCCCTCTGGAGCAGTGAAGCCGGGCACGTTGATTATCGGCCCGTATTGGCTGCCATTAGGTAGAGTTGCCATCGTCCAGATATCGAAGGTCTCCGGATTCGTCCCGTTGTTAGCCACTTCGATGTTGAAGCTGAAGGAGCCGCCGGATGACGGGATCAGGATAGGCGGGTCGTAGGGAAGCATGGTGATATCGATAGCAGGGGGAGCGGCCGTTACTTCGTAATGGTAACCCATATCGACGATACCTCCATCCTGAACGCCATCCGTCCGTGTCGTTCCGATGATCATGGATGACGTCGGATCGCCCGTATCGACGCAGGACGAATTGACTGCTTGTCCGGCAGCAATTTGAGACAAATAATAATCGCCGCCAGGACCCGCCACGAAGTCAGGATCCGTATTGATATTTCCCACTCCCGCAAATCCGCCCTCGATGTCGCTGTAAGTGCATGTGAATCCGCCGGCGAAAACATAAATCGGTCCTGTTCCGCTGTTACCCCAGGCGATGAGGTTTTTACCCGTGGGTGTCTGATTGATGACGAAAATAGCCCCACCATCAGCGGCTGTGTTTTCAGCGAAAGTGCAATTGACAACTTCCGAGGGAGATGACGACATTCGTATACCACCACCTGCATTTGCCTGGTTCTGATAGAAGAGGCAGTTGGTCAGGGCGAAACCGGAGACGAAGTACTGAGCCATGGCTCCGCCGTAGGTGCCCTGATTACCATAGAAGACGAGATTGTCAGCCAGCGAGGGTCCCTGGTAGCGCAGCACGAGCCCTCCGCCATGCAGGGCGTTATTGTACGAAAAGACGCAGTGCGAGAAGGATGAATTGGAACTTTGGCTGTAACATCCCCCTCCCATATCGACGGAAGAATTCTCCGTGAAGGTGCAGTGGCTGATGGTTACCGAGGGTGCGGAATTGAGGTAAACGCCCATATCGTTACTGCCTTTAATCAGGCAGTAGGAGAGCTGGGAGTTAGGTGAAGCGGAGCTGGTAAATTCAATTCCGCTCCAGAAGGGTACCCCGGAATTGGGTTTGAACCTGATACTGTCGGTTGCATTGCCCACGGCGGTGAGCGCACCTGCGACTTCAAACCCGAATGACCCGTTGAAGAGAAAGTCGGTCCCCGGTTCGATAGTTAGCGCATCTCCAGCCGTAACAGAAATGTCACCGATAACGGTGAAACTTCCCGGACCCAGACTGCCGCTCAACGGCCCGGTCAGTTGTGCGAGAGCTGTACCGAAGGGGATCAGGCACAGCATTAAAACAACGATTAACCTTTTCATGTGAGCCTCCATTGATGTATTCAAGTATCAAGCTACATAATTCAGGTAACGTTCAAGTTCGAGGTTAAATATAATGAAAAATAACCATAAAGTCAATAGCTTGAAAAAATAATCACATTTTTTTATATAATTAATTATCATTGGTTTAATATTTACTTTATCCAAAATGCCCTTATTGCATAAAAAAAGACGGGCATTTCGCCCGCCTTTCTTCTACTAATACAAATCCACGTCATTTCATCAGCACCAGCTTCTGGATGGTGTTGTATGAACCCGCTTCCATCCTGGCAAAGTAGATGCCGGAGGGAAGATTCGAAGCGTCAAAGGTGACTTCATGGGTACCCTGTTCACGTACACCATCCACCAGAGTTGCCACCAGACGACCCTGCAGGTCATAGACTTGCAGTTTCACGGGTGATATTCCTGGTAAGCTGTAGCTTAAAGTCGTCATAGCGTTGAAAGGATTGGGATAACTCTGACCCAGCGAATAGCCTTTAGCCAGGGTCAAATCCGGTGCAACTGACAGCCATTCATCGAAGGATTCACCCGTATTGGTCCATCCTTCTGTCCAGTCACCTTCTACTACACCCAGCTTTTCAAATAGGAAACTATCTGTAAAGGTGATATCATACGGATAGGTACCTACGTAGGCATTGAAGCTATACAAACCTGCAGGAGCGGGCGCCGGCACATATTGTATTTGGAAGCGAGTAATAGGATCACACGGCATTAGCGTTACTGTGGCCGGTCCAACTACAGGGCCGTAAACCGCACCATTGGGCAACGTCACATCACACCAAATGTCAGCTGTCATGGGGACACTATGTCCATTTGCTCCGAGGATATCGTAGTCAAATGAACCACCCGCAGCAGGGATGACGATTGGAGTAATAAGTGGAGTTAACTGTACACCGATGATCTCCGTAATAGTTTCGCCCATTGCAGCTCCGCCGGCACCGCCACCTCCAGCCATAACGTACCATAAATCAGGATCACCTATTCCATTGGATTCTACTAGGATGGCTTCAATTGTAGAACCGGAGCTATCCAGACTACCGTAACAGTCAAAGACCCCATACCCAGGATCTATTTCACCTCCGCCCACGAGACTAATCAAGCCATTGACGACAACAGGATTGTCCACCAGCGCTAGGGCGCCAATAACAAGATTACCGGGGCCGCCTGCAGTACCTGCACCTGCAAAATAAGGCTCCCCATACCAGCCGCCACAGCCACCAACTCCACCTTGCCCTCCCTGTCCTGGAGGAATTATAATCGTACCACAGATATAGACACCGTCGGCGCCGCCACCGCCGCCACCACCACCGCCGCCGCCATTAGGGTCATTTAGACCATTAAAGCCATCTTCACCGTCACCACCTGGGAAATCACCCCCATCGCCTCCATCACCTCCATCACCTCCTCCATAGCCACTCGCTCCACCAGCGCCGCCATCACCACCCCAGAAAAAGAAAGCGGGTGCACCATCTTCTCCGTGTTGACCTGGAGGAGCACACAAACCGTTGCCGCCAGGGGCACCTGAACCGCCGGGTCCTCCAATGGCACCGCCGCCGCCACCGCCGCCGCCGCCGCCACTCGGACAACCGCCTACACCACCACTTCCGCCACCACCTCCGGCGACGGTAATACCACCATCACCGCCATCGCCACCACCGCCGACACCAACCCCACCGAAGCCATTTCCATCTCCGGTTCCTCCAAGTCCTCTCTCGCCACCGTTGGCAAAGATTTGGCCTGTGAAGTCTACTGTGACAGTGTTATCAGCAAAGAGCGCAATACCGCCTCCGCCTGCACCTCCACCGCCACCAGCGCCGAGGTCAGGATTGCATTCACCGTCTCCTCCGGAAAGGTCTATGGTTCCACATACCATGATATCGGTACCAGAGGTTAGGATCAGAGGTGAAATGCCGACCGCTCTTACTGTAGCGCCTTCTGCAATGAATATGCTTTCATAATCAAACACACGGACATCAACACCACAACTACACAAAACTGTGGAGAATACATTTAGCACTCGACCAGAAAGGGTGGTATCGAATGGATCCGTGTTAAAGACCAGGGTGCCACCGGGAACTACATTTAGAACCCCCAAAGAGTAAGTCGAATCATATTGGATCGGGAGTTCTACTTGGGCAAATGCCCCGTTGGTCCAGCATGCTACAGTCAGCATAACGAAGACCAGCATCAATTTGTTAAAGCTGTAATACTTTTTCATGATATTCCTCCTTTGTTAGAGATTTAATTTCTAAGGATCTCTAGTGATACAGGTGGAATGGAATCGACTTGTACTAAACCAGGATATTCAGGCCGTCCTTCGAAGCGCAAAGAGGCAACTTCACCTAATAACAACAGGTGCCATCCAATAGGTGATACTCTTATTGATTTTTTTTACCTCCACTTTTTAGGTAAGGTTTTTTGATCCCTCGATCAGAAAGAGCGGGAAAGGGGTGAAATTGGATACAGAAGAAAAGGATCAGAGGTAGGGCTGGATTTGGAATGGTATTTAAATATATAAAAGAATAAAGTAAATGTCAAGTATTATTTTGAAATTATTTTTTAATATAACCTGATCTTTCACATCCATGCATTGCAGAGAAAAAGCCACAAAAAAAGGCGACCCACCGGGGGTCGCCCTATTCTTGTGATTATATGATCTATTTCATCAGCACCATCTTCCCGCTGGCGCTGAAGTTACCTGCCTGCATCTGGTAGACGTAGATGCCGGACGCCAGGTTCGACGCGTCGAAGGTCACTTCGTGTACGCCGGCGCTTCTGTACCCATTCACCAGCGCGGCGACTTCACGGGCAGTGATGTCGTACACCTTCAAGCTGACCAGGCCCGCCTCGGCGAGGCTGAAGCTCAGGGTCGTCGCCGGATTGAAGGGGTTGGGGTAACTCCGGTGCAGAGCATGAGCATCCGGAACCGTTCCGTCGCCCGAGACCGCCAGGCCTGCTTCGAACGACTCGCCCGTGTTGTTCCACGAGCCGATCGGCGTGCCGTCACCCGCCGGCAGCTTTTCGAAGGTGAAGCTGTCTTCGGAATACGCATAGTACGGGTGGATTCCGATATACGCATTGTAGGTGTAGGTGCCCGTGGGCGCGCTGGCAGGAACGGCCTGGGTACGGTCGCGGTTCGTGGACCAGTTCCCGGGAAGCGCAAATCCCATCACGGGACCCAGAGTCGGACCGTAGGTCGATCCGTTCGGCAGAGTCACGTCACACCAGATATCCGCAGTCGCCGGATCCGGGTCGTTGTTCGTTCCTGCGATATTGAAGTCGAAGCTGCCGCCCGACGCCGGGATCTGGATGGGAGTTCCCGAAGGTGTCAGCGTAATTGCCAGGTCCGGAGCGGTACCCTCGACCGTCACTTCGGCGCTGTAGCGGTAGTAATTCGCCTTGGTAACGGTCACCAGCATGGGGATCCCCGGAATCAATCCAGAGAGATCCACCGACACCGCGGAACCAGTCCCAGAAGCGCTGCCGACGACTGAGCCAACCTGGCTCAAGCCGATCAGGGAACCGTCATCGGCGGTGACGTCAAAGGTCGAAGCAGTGTTGGATACTGTGCTCGCATGACTCACGGTCAGGTTCTGCGGAACTTCGGAAAAGAGCGTCATGAACGCATCGCCGTGATGGTGGAAGAGGTAGTAGGTCTCATCCTTATTCGACGAATTATACGGCCAACTGGATGCCTCCAGGTAATATTTACCGCTGGCATTACCGAAGCAGGGGCGTAAATTATCTTCACCCGTGGGATCCGCGCCGTAACCGGGATCGAAGTCCGGCCACATCAGGTCGTACACACCCCAGACGAACGTATCGTTCACGAATGAGTAGGATGTCTCCGAAGCCGCCAGGGCGCCCAGCGCCCGGTTCGGGTAGCGGTGGAACGCTTCAGTGAAGCACTCAGTCGGACTGTTGAATTTTCCCGTCAGGCAGTTGATGGTGAAAACGTAGGTGTAATTCTCGTTATAGAGCCCGTTCAGATCCCCGACGTCGTAATCAGGCTCTCCCCAGCCAGTCACCGAACCGTGATCGCGATGTTGGACGATGAAGGCGCCGCTGTTGATGGAGGCGTTGACGCCCGCGGCGTTGCCGCTCCAGTTCGTCAGGTGACTCGGATCGGCGGGAATGTAGCCCAGGCCGCTCGGACCGAAGTAGTTGACCACCATCCAGGTGTTCGAATTGCTCGACCAGGAAGTGCCCGGATACCCGGAATAGATGGCGTATTCCCGGTGAGGCCTCTTGCCGTGCACGGTCTCGAAGTAACCGTAAATCACTTCGCAGCAGAGGATGAACCAACGGGTAGTCTGCCAGCCCCCAGCGATGAGAGGCGCATTATAGAAATTAGAATCGGTGGGGGGAGTGCGCTCGTACTCCAGCATCTTGCCGATCATAGTCTGGAGATGGGTATTATTTTGGGCTGTGATCCGTGCCACGGCCAGATCCGGCAGCTGATCGTTGTCGACGTCAGCGTAGAAATTATCGGAAACACAGCTATAACTGTAATTGTAGACCGGCGCCGTAATTCCGTAGGTGTCGCCAGACCACTCGTAATCTGACAGTAGCAAGACTGCAACCGGCGGGATGTCCCAGTTGTTATAGGCGTTGTTGATGTAGTTTTCGATCGCCGTGGAGTTGTTCCCGCCGATCTCCGAGAGCGTAACCACGCCCGTCCGGATACCCTGCTCGCTGCGCCAATTTTTCAGGGTGTCCGCCCAGGCGATGAAGGCCGGGTCGTCGGGGACGATAATGATGTACTCGACGTTATCATCATCCGTCTGCGCGTGGCGGTCGAAGTTCACTGCGGGCAATGTCGTGTAATTCAACAGGTTCTGACGCAGAACCGGTTCCCACCAGCGGCTGCGCAGTCGGTCTTCTCCGAAATGACCGTTCCCGCCGACGAAACTCACCTGAACGAGGATGTCCCGATAAACGATCAGGTCTCTGGTGACAGGATTATACTGGAAGGGAGTGATGCCGAGCTTGACGGCGTCCACGCCCCGCATCTGGGTGATCTCGCTCACCATCACCGGCGATGACGGATATGGAGCATCCAGTTCGTAGATTTCACGGTTCTTTTCGTACTTGAGGGGTGAATCGTCATTCTCGTAAGGGATCTCAAACGCAGGGATCACGTTGACACCGCGCAGCACCTCCGTGCGGTAATCGACGATCTCCAGCTGGACCTGAGCACCTTCCGGAATGGCGATGAACCTGGCCGTGCCCGGCAAATCGGGGGCGCCGGCGTCGTTGGGCAGGAATACCCCTGGAATGTTCACGGCCTGCATCATCTCCCCGTCAATCATGACGTCGGTGAGATTCATCGTGGGGACAGAGAAGACGATTTCGACTCCGCTGGCGGATTGATCCATCAGGTTGAATCCCGCTTCACCCCAACTGTCCTCGAAGGAGATGATTTCGGCGTTCGTTGCCGGCACCAGGAGAATCAGTGCACAGATGGAAACGAGTGCTGCACCGAACCCTGTTCTGATCCACCGAGGATCTGGTTTCCCATAAAAATCGCGCATGTTGCCTTCCTCACTGTTTGATGAGTATCTTTATGTTGGGATAATTCGTCCTGGCGATGCAAAATCCACTGCGCTGGAATAATGCGGTGTAATAATATAAGGCTTTATTTGGTAGAAGTCAACATAAAAAAATATTCATGGCTTTTTTAAACGTGCTCCTGTCACTTCTGATACATAAAAAAGCCGCTCGAACAACCCGAGCGGCTTTTTTCACTGTTATATCCGTCTGTTACTTGATCAGAAGCATCTTGCGCTGAAGCGTGCGCGTCCCGTCGTCCAGCTTGTAGATGTACACACCCGAAGCCAGTTCCGACCCATCGAAACTGACCACGTGTTCTCCGGGATGATACTCGCCCGAAGCCAATCTCGCCACGAATTCACCCCTGGAATTGTAAACCCTCAGGCTGATCTCGCCCGGTTGATCCAGTGTGAACCGTATGGACGTTTCCGGGTTGAAGGGATTGGGATAGTTCTGATCGAGCGAAAATGCCAGCGGAGAGGCGACGGTTCCCGGTTCCGGCTCTACACTTGTTGAGCTGGTGTCCACGTGGAAGGGTACGACCTGAGGCACCAGTGGTGTCGTGGGGATCAACTCGACGGGTACCTTGTGGTAGATGACATCGTTGAGTGTCCAGATCCCCTCGGTCTGGAGGACGTTGCCCGCATCGCGATCCAGAATGTACTGGATATGGCAGTCCCCGTCGACCACTTTGGCCAGGCTGGGCGTGATCTCGGACAGACACTGCCCCGGCGGAGCATTTTCGGGCGTCACCGTGTTGGTGATGTTCGTGCCTACGGCCCAGTTCTGCCCGCCGTCCGTGGACACGGACAGGTAGATTTCACCGGAAGGCCACCCCCCCTGACTGATCGCCGTCGTATCGACATCGAACACCTGATAAGCGCAATACAGGTACCCCGATGCTGGATCCTGTCCCAGCGAGGGACGCTGGGCTTTGAAGTGCCAGGCGCCGCATTCGACGAAATTCCACCAGAAATCATCGAAAGCGTTGTGAATCAATTGAAAATCGTCCGGGTACTCTTCCGACCAGTGCCAGACCAGAGAGGCGTGAAAGTAGAGTGTACCCTCAAGCGCGAAATACGACGGGGTGGTGAAGGCTACATGCAGGTAATCGTTTTGATCGAAAAAGGTGGTGATGTCCGTGTACGCACGGATGGTGTCCATATTGGCCGTCAGCGTGTCTGGCAGGAACGTGCTGTCCACGGGGATAAAATTGGTCAGGTTGACCGCCTGCCCCCAGTCGGGAGCGGCGCCGTCTTCGTCGATGAGCAGGTAGATGTCGTTGTTGTACTGGGTATAATCACCACCTGGAGCGGGAAAACCTTCATCACGGCAAACCGTCCAGGCAAACGCGGTGCGGTTCGACACCGCGGATGCCGCCATATCGCCGGCTATGGTCATGGTCCAGGCGGCCTCCTGCCAGGGTTCGTAGGAGATCGAAAACAGGACCGGATCGTAGGTTCCCCGCGTGTAGTAATGCCGCTGGGGATCCCCGGGTAGACCCGAAGCCGGATTTTCGGTCGAGAAGAGGTGGATGTACTGGTTAAGATCGAACTGCATGCGCGGCCAGATGACTTCCGGTACGCCGGCGACCTGCGGAGTTTCGTAGGTGATAAAGGTTCCGGAATGAGGAAAGAAATCGGTGGCGACGGCGGTCGTATTATCTCCTCCCGGTACGTTCGTCCAGTGAAAGGCCGGAAAGGCAATGCCATCGAAATCGATATCCAGATTTGTGAAACCGGCCCGAGCGGACGATTCCACCGGATAACCCTCTCCCAGCCAGCCCTGCACACCGGATGGATCGATGTAGTTGTAAAAAACGTGCCGATCCGCTCCCATGGCGTCGCGGCCGCTCATCCAGGCGAAATGCAGGTAGCCGGAATCATCTTTTTCAACCATACGCCCTACGGTACCATTATGCTGGTTCTCGTACCAGGTTTGCCCGATCACGGTGGTGTCGCCAACGATCTCATCCGTGCCGTCCAGCACGCTGAGATTGTACGGCGGATAGACCACTGGAGCGCGCACGGTTTCCTCCCCTGTAGTCAGTGGATGATTTTCAAATGGGGTCGTCGGGTTGGAATTAGGGTTGGAGAGTGCCGTTGTCGCTGCCACAAGCGGCAGGATGAGAAAGTAATAGCGTCGCATGATTACCCCCGAATATAGTGAACGTGAATTAAGTTGATGTCTCAGCACTACAATATGATACGGAAAAAAATCGAAAATATTGACAAAATAATATCAAATCGAACCCATCGTTGAGTTCGATTCCCCTATAAGCCCCGGTATTTCATGGATTTATGCGGTATTCGAGTAGCGAGAGGTAGGAAATTACTGCACCGCGTCACGGCGTCGACTTGCCCTTGACCACCACCGCCGTACCAATAGGGAAGCGCAGCTTATCTGAGGCGGAGCCTTCGCGCAAGGCTATCTCCAAATACCCTGCGGAGCCTATCAGGCAGAGGAGCTCACCTTTTTCGGCGTCGCTGTAGGCGCCTGAGAGCCCCTTGATCTGCGTGTAACCCGCCTCCACTTCGAGACCCGCAGGATCGTACCCCTCAAGATCCGTCTGGGAAATGTTGGTCATCAGGTTGCCGAAGCGGTCTCGGTAGACGATCTGACCTTCCAGAGAATCGACCTTGGCGATGGGGTGAGGGAATTCGCCCCGGTCGAAATCACCCGTTTTCGGGCCGACTTTACTCAGTGCCAGGCCGTTGGCGAGATGAGCAGCCACGGGAGCCAGGATGTCCCGGCCGTGGAAGGTGCGGGAAACCCGGGGCATAAACAGCGACTTGTTCTCGATCCGGTAAACGTTCGGCACCGGGTATTTCTCGAAGATTGCCGTCAGCAATCCGTTGTCCGGAGCCAGGTAAATGTGACCTCCCGCTTCGACGGCCAGCAGAGCGCGATCCGTACCTACGCCCGGATCGACCACGGCGACGTGTATCGTGCCGCTGGGGAAATAACCTGCCGCAGTGGCCATGACGATCGCCGCCTGCCGGATGTCCTGCGGTTCGATGTCGTGTGTGAGGTCGACGATCTGACATGTGTGTGCCACGGAGAGAATCACCCCCTTCATAGCCGCGAGATACCCGTCCGTCAGCCCGAAATCAGTCGTCAGCGTGATGATTTTTGCCGCCATAGCTTTTCTACCCTGTCCTTTACAGTTGGTCAAATCAGGAAGTCTCCGTCTCGGTAAAATGGCTCACCGTCGGCAGATACCTCGCCTCCGGCCCGCAGAAAATCGAGCCCCTTACCCGCTTCAACGCGTGCATCCTGCATGGTTAGAACTCAACCTCAGGAACCGTCTCGGCCGCTTCCGGTGCTTCAAAGAATTCGGCGCGTTCGAAGCCGAACATGTTGGCGATTATATTACGGGGGAAAATCCTGATCATGACGTTGTACGCCTGCACGACCTGGTTGTACCGTCGCCGTTCCACGGCGATCCGGTTTTCGGTGCCGGCCAGTTCATCCTGCAGCCGGATGAAGTTCTGGTTGGCCTTGAGCGGAGAGCTCGTTCTCGGCGCCCATCCGTTCCCCCACGGAGCCCGCCCCGCCAACCTTGGCGCGCGCTTCGGTCACTGTTATGAACACCTCCTTCTCGTGCGCGGCGTAACCTTTCACGGTCTCGACCAGGTTGGGGATCAGGTCGAAACGGCGCTGAAACTGGTTCTCAACCTGAGCCCAGGCGCCCTTGACTCCCTCATCCGCCGCCACCAGGCCGTTGTAGGTCCCCTTAACAAATCCGTAAACGGACAACAAGCCGATGATGATGACCGCCGAAACGATCAGGAGGATCAACGTTCCTCGCTTCATGGTCTCACCTTTTAATTTGGATTAACGAAACGCCGCCCGGCGGCCCCCTGATGCCGCCGCGTCAGCGAACTTGGTAGGAGTCGATCCAGCGAACCAGAGAATCCATCTCCCTCAGCAACTCCTTAAAGACGACGCGCAAGTTCTTGCCGCCTTTCCCGTCGCGGATCTCCAGAATTTGCAGAAACGTTCTCTCCGAACACCCCGCAATCGCAGTCGCTTCCCGGAACAGCGTGATGCGGTCACCCGGGATAGGCCGGTTGGCAAGATCTAGAATTCCCTGGAAGACCGCTGTGAACACCGAAACGGATCGCTTCAGGGCAGCCTGGAGCTGTTTCGCCCGCCCGGCTTCCGATGCGAAAATCTGGCGGAGTAGAAACAGTTTACCGCGCAATTCACGCTCGATCTGAAGACGCAGGGGGTTCTTGGGAATGCTCATCTCAGCAAGAATGTCCGGGCCCAGGATGACCTGGTGAAACGTCATGAAATCTAAAAATTCCAGCGGGTAGGAATCCAGAGCGCGGGTCAGCGCATCCGGCACCATGAAATGGGGAACCGCCAGACGCTTGCGCTGCCAGCGCTGCAGCAGAGGGTAGGCCTTCTCCAGCCATCCCATGCCTTCCTGCGTCAGGATGACCAGGGTATTGATGTCGGATTTGCCCGGGATATAATCTCCCCTGGCGGCTGACCCGACCATCAGAACGGACTGCAATTCCTCGCCGAAAGCCTCCTTCATATCATTGGCAAAGCCGGTGGCGATTTCAACCGGATCTTTCTGGGAAGGCATTTAATTCTCTCACAATTTAGGGATTTTCTACGGATGTTTGGTCGATGGCAAAGACAAAAACTTGGACAACATAGTCCGGAGGTTCGCGTCCCAGGAACCTCTTCCAGAAGGGAGCTACTTCCGGAGTCGTGGGGACATAATTCCAGGTGTTCACAAGAGGATACAATGCTTCGAGCTCTCTTTTCACATTGAGTGTTTCCAGTGTGATCTGTTCATCGCCACGATAACGGATAACCCCAAAGACATGAAACGCCCCCCCCCCCTCCAAGTTTTGTTGTATTTTCTCTAAAGCGCCGACCAAACCGTAGACTTCTAACTGGTAGCCAGAAATCCTCATTTCATGGAGCAGGCCTTCTTCGTCTGTCAAAACGAGGTCTTGAGGATCAGCCACGGATTCGATATCTTTAAGCATCTGTCGCCAGGGAGCCAGATACTTGGGATTCAAAAACTGCTTGCCGGTGTAGTAGTTGGTCAATCCATAGGCGTTGCCGGCGAGAATTATTAAGGCGAACGCCGCTCTGGGCAACTGTAATCTCAGAATCGCCAGGCTTTTAGCAGTCAACAACAGGAGGATCGGCAGCATAAAGACAATTTTCGAAGGTAGCTGGAACGTACGTGACGAAAAGTTGCGGTGTATTTCACTTAACGGAATAAGTAGCAGAAGCGATACTAGAAAAAGGAATATCAGAAACTTCAGATTCTCCTTATTGGGTCCTCGAATTTTTATCACCGCAAAAAGAAACAGCAGGAGGAATGAAGCAGCCACCGGGATCGTTATTAACCAGCGCCAGGGATAGGTCGTCTCGCCCAGAGTGAACACGTAGCCGAGGTATCCTACCTTCATGATGCTGTTTACAGCCACACCTCTGATACCGAATCCTCTCTGTGCAACGCGGGGTGATTCTTTCTCTGCTTGGTAAGCTAGCTCCGGATAGGGGTTGTATTCACGCCCAATCTGATCCGTGACGACGGGCATCCAGGGCAGGTATAGGAGGAATATGACAATCCCGGAAAGCACCCATCTACCCCAATGCTCTCTGGCGTATTTAGGATTCGAAAATACGGAAAGAAACAGCACGAATAGGACGATAATACCTAAATAATTCCCATAGGCTAAAGCGGTTCCAGCAAGTGTAAAAAGGAGCCAGCGTAGCCACCCTCCCTTCTCTTTGAGACGCAAGAATAACCAGATAGTCAACAATATGAAAAAAGTATTCATCGGATAATAACGTAACATGCGAGAATACATGACTAAAAAAGGACTGGTAGCACAGAGAAAAGTTGCGAAGAGCGCTACCTTCTTATCGAACAAATTCTTGCCCAGAATGTAGACCATTATCAGGTTAAGAAAGCCAAAAATAGCATAGAAAAAGCGGTTCTTAACCGTATCCATATCTGAAAATAGCTGAGAATATGTAAATTGGATAATATTATAGAGGGGGGGGTGGACAGTAATAGCGACCATTTTCGTATAGGCTATGACTTCATGGATATTAGAGCCCTTCGGAAAAGTGAAGGTCTCATCACCCCAGATATCATAAAGGTCCAGGTTCGCGAAAAGGAGAGTTCCGCCAACCAGGCAGATGACGGCCAACAAAAGCCATTCCGTCTTCTTACTCATGTTCAGTCGATAACTCCATCAAGGATTTTACTTGACACACAAGCTAATAGCTCCCCCCAGCTCCACCGCCACCCGACATGCCTCCACCAAAGCCGCCGAAACCACCCCCAAAACCGCCGCCGAAGCCTCCTCCAAAACCGCCGCGTCCCCCGCCGATGCCGCCGCCCAGAAAGAACCAGGGCAGAATCCAGAGGCCCGAGGCTCCACGCCGCCGTCCCATCAGCGCCATCATGACCAGAAAGAACAGGAAGGGAATGATTCCCAATATTCCCCGGCTGGAGCGTGATGATCGCGTCGCAGCTTGGGGCACCCCCGTCAGTGTTACGCCAGCGTCGACGGCAATGATCGATCCTGCCGCCGCAAGCCCCGAGAAATACGCCGTGCCGTAGTCGCCTGCTTGCAAGTTGGGGATCAAGTAGCGGTCTCGAATTTCGCCCACCAGACCATCCGGGAGAATGCCTTCCAACCCGTAACCAACTTCCATCCAGATCTCTCTGTCCTCCACCGCGTTCACCAGGAGAAGGCCGTTATCCTTTCCTCTCTGCCCGATGCCCCAGTTTTCGAAGAGGCGGTTGGCATAATCCTGGACATCGTTCCCTTCCAGGGAAGCCAGGGTAACCAGCACCATCTGCGCGCCGGTCTTCTGTTCGAGTTCCCGGCAGAGCGCATCAATCTTTTGGCTGCTTCCGGCGTCCAGAACCCCGGCGAAATCGTTCACGTATCCGCGCGGTTGAGGAAACTGCGGCTGCGCTTGTAGAGGCAGAACCAGAAGAAGTGGAAACAGGAGGTGAATGAAACGTTTCATCAGGTTCCTGATACGGTGATACCGTCCACACGAGCTACGAAATTCTAGGTCGTCGCCAATCATGGTGACGCTCTTCAACATCTCGAGCACGTTGCCGGCGATTGTTGCCTCAGCTACAGGGTAGGCCAGTTCTCCGTTCTCAATCCACATTCCACCGGCTCCGCGAGACAAATCGCCGTTCACCATATTTAATCCCCAGCCCATTGTGCGGTTCAAGTAAAGACCGTTGTCC
>JALGZU010000448.1 GCA_025774735.1 candidate division LCP-89 bacterium
GCTTTGTAAGGCCATACAGGCGAGCCGCCTGGATGATGTGTTCTTCCGGAACCCAGGTAATTTGAGAGACCTTGTCGAGACGATAATCACCAAGGTGATCCCGCAGCCGATCAAATCCCAAAATCCATTTCGCGATAAACTCCTGATCGGTGAGGTTTTCTTCGACAAGAACCTTGGCAATTCCCAGGGCCAGCGCCAAATCCGTGCCAGGCTTCGGCCGAATCCACAGATCAGCCTTTGCGGCAAGCTGCGTTCTTTTCGGATCAATCACTACCAGCTTGGCCCCCTTTTTGAGGGCGGCCCTCAGGCGGACTCCCAGGACGCCTTCTTCGTGAGTATCAAGAAGATTGCTTCCCCAGACGATAACTCCGGCCGGCGAATGTTCATAGTCGGGTACCGGGAAAAAACCGCAGGTCATGATGGCGGCGGATTCGCGCGGCATGTGACAGACGCTTCCCGGTGACAGAAGGTTGGGAATTTTCAGGACATTTGCAAGCCGGATCATCAAATACGTTTCAAGCCCTTTGGGCGTGCCCTGTCCAAAGCAGACGGCCTTCGGGCCCCAACGGGCAATGGTTGTCTCAACGGCCTCCGCCAGCCGGGTCAGCGCCTCGTCCCACGAAATCCTTTTCCAAGTTCCGGCACCCCTTTCTCCGGTCCTCAAAAGAGGAAACTTGAGTCGATCCGGGTGATTGAGTTTCTCTGCATGCGCTTTGCCCTTGGCACACACAAAGCCACGGCTTAGCGGGGAATCAGGGTCCCCGTCGATCCGCCCCACCTTCCCATTTTCGATATGAACCCGAAGACCACACCCCCCGTGGTCCATGCGGGCACAAAACGTTTTGACGATTTGCCTTCCCATCACTGGATCCTTGAATGTCTCACCTGTCCACATGGGCCAACAAGCCCCTCTTTCACGACATGCCTTTTCTCTCTTAAGGTCACCTGCATCGGATCGGTATTGCAAACGTTTTAAATCAATCCGGCCGCAAAACAGTCCACACATGCGGCTTCACAACGGTGCTTGAAAAATCTGACGGGAAATGTCAATATTGCGCATACCTTCAGCGGGAGGTGAAATGAGTCCTGCGTATTCATTGCTGTTGGTACCGATATTCCATACCGCATATCGGCCGCCCGCTCAACAAGAAACGATTCGCGCGCGGGGTCGCCTGTGATCCCTCTGCTGCAGAGGAGCTGCAACAACATGGTCATCGAACGCGACGTAATTTTTGTAAACAACATCGCAGAGGAAAGCTATCATCGCAGCGGATCTCATGAGCTGGTATTCAACGGCATCGCCCTGGGTCTCACGGGCGTACTGGATAACCTGCAGAGAAACGGTTTTTCGGTGGAAGGGGTTTGCGACACGCTTTCCACTTCTATGGATCAATCCTTTGATGTCCGCAAGTGGCTGCGACAAAGGCGCCCCAAGCTGCTTGTGCTGGTCGGTATGTGGAACTTTTATGATTGCTACAACAAGATACAAACAATTAAGGCGCTCAAGAAGATTTATCCTCATTCCCCCATCGCTGTGGGCGGGATGTTCGCCTCATGCTTTTGGAAGGAGGTCGCCAAGATCCCGCAAGTCGATTTTTTGATCAGAGGCGAAGCAGAAGGCCCGGTACTCCAATTGGTGACCCACCTTCGAGATGGCACCGCCGATTTTGCGAAGATTCCCAATCTCGTGTTCAAAAAAGGGACAGACATCGTGGCAAATGAATTAATGTATCATGTCTCCAAAGACGAATTTAACGCGCTCAACTACCTTCATTTCGAACCGATTCGCGACTATTTCGCGTTCTGGAAGCAGCAGGTATCGCGCAATCTGTTTTTCTGGCTGCATATGGCCAAGGGCTGCCCTGCGGTTTGTCGGCGCTGCTATGCCTACCAGCGGGATAGCATTCACCGTTTCTATACCAGGGCTCCTGACAAGGTTATTCGAAGAAGCATTGAACAAATTCGCGCGGATATCGAGTGGCTTTTGGCAAAAGACATCAAAAGGATTGGTTTGGCCTTGTCCGCTCCCCTTTTGCCCCAAGATTATCGCCAGGCGTTTCTTTCGCAGCTCAAATTTCCGGAGGTGGTCGCAATGTTTATGGTTGGCTATCAGGGGCATCTCGAGTACCTCCCGCAACTCGTCAGCAATTTCCATCCACGTTCGGTGAGCGTCATCGAGATCTGCGGCGCATCCAACGAGCTGAGTCGGGAATACGGTCTGGGTGCGACCATGGAAGAACTATCAGCGGTTATCGATGCAACCGCGGGCGTCAAGCTACTGGTTTTCGAACTTTACTCGAAATACATAGGTGATGTCGATGTCGATGACATGATTGGCCTGATGGATCGATACCGCAATGACCATTCCGTCGTATTCGAAACAAACGCAACCAGCGCCAGACCTTACAGCCATCTTCGTTTTGATCAATTTATCGACTTAAGCAAAGACCTCGACCATTGGGATCGCGTTTTTGATGAAGATCAAAAGCGCGTGATCGTAAAATTTCGGGATGAAGTGCAACGCATGGGATTAAAACGAAAACTTTTGGGATGGGAGTGGCGAAAGAAGTTTGGTGTTTGATCAACGATCAGACGAGCGCCTTCTTGTACTAAAGCAGTCAAACGCTCAATGAAATCGCAAGGAGAAATGAATGGAAAGACAAGTGATCTCGACAGCCCAAGGAATGCCGCCAAGCGGTCCGTTTGTCCAGGCAATCAAGGTCGGAAATTTCCTATTCATGTCCGGATACAGGGGCATAAACCCCGAAACCAACCAGGTGCCCAAAAATGATATCCAGG
>JALGZU010000449.1 GCA_025774735.1 candidate division LCP-89 bacterium
CGGTCTCGCTTCGACAGTAAGCCTGCTATTCTTCAGCGCAGCCGCGCCCCTGGCCCGCTTACTCGGCGATGAGGCGTTGATCCCTCTATTTCGAATTGCGGCGCCAATTCCCATCTTCTTCGGCCTGTTCTTTCTGACCATCCAGTATTACAATGGGCGGAGGCTGTATCTCAGACAGTCGGGCTGGTTGACGGTATCGTATGTCCTTCGGGCCGCGCTGACCATCGGCCTGGCGGTGGCGGGGATGCGGGTATTCGGCGCTGTGGCGGGACTTGTGCTGGCAACGGCGATCGCTGCATTCATTATCCTGATCACGCGGCGGCCTAAAAAAGCGTCAACTCCCTTCCCTGCATCAACCTTGATTCGCTTTTCGATGCCATTGATCATCGCCTCCATTGCTCAGGCATTTCTGACGGATATGGATTTGATGTTCGTGAAACGGATGGTGAAAGATACGGCTTCCGCAGGCTATTATACCTCGGCCAAAGCGATGGCGCAGGCGACACCCTTCGCATTCTACGCGCGAGCGTCTTTTCGTCCGGTGACGCTCTGAATCTGCGGCGCTACATCCGTCAGGCGAACACGATGCTACTGATTGTGATTTTACCCTTATCTTTCTTCGTCGGAGTAAACAGTGGCAGTATTATCAGCCTGTTCTTCGGCGCGTCGTATCTGCCAGGGTCCACTGTCTTAGCCTGGCTGATGGCATCCTTCTCATTCCTGGCAGTGCTGATTATCCACAAAACGATCATCACGGGGTGCGGCTTCCCCAGAATATCCAGCCTTCTCACGCTCGGCTTGCTACCCCTGGGGATCTTCCTGCAGTTGATGCTGGTACCGAATTATGGAATTTCCGGATCCGCCGCGGCTGCGACGGTCACTTTCCTGTGTGGATCGATGGCGTCCTCGATTGTCGTTTTACATAAATTCAAGGCGGGATTTCCTCTCAAATCGACCCTCAAAATATCCGTAGCAGCCGGTGTGATGCTGTGCTTCAACTTGATTCTGTCCCGAATCGGCGTTACCCTGGTGCCCAATTTTCTAATGTCCTTCACTCTGTACGTACTTGCGCTTCGGATAGTCCGGGTATGGAAGGGCAGCCAGCTACGGGAGTTTTTGGGACATTTTATCAACTCTGGAGAAGCTGCGTAAAGAAAAACAGTCGCTTATGAAAGGTCCCTCGCGAATATTCGGTCACATGCTGCACGCATACGGGAAATACTTCCGGCTCACGAGCGGCGTACACCCGATCACTCTCACGTTCTCGGTCACCTCACGTTGCCAATCGAAATGCCTGACCTGCCACATCGGCCAACGCAGCCGCCGCGGTGATTTTGAGAACCGTCCCGACTTATCCCTGGAAGAGATCGAAAAAATCTACCGTTCGCTGGGGCATGTCTATTATTTCAATATCAGCGGCGGGGAACCGTTTCTGCGCTCCGATCTGCCTGATATCGTCGCCTTAGCCGTGCGCTATCTGAATCCGGCCATCATCCATATTCCCACCAACGCCTTGATGCCGGAGCGCATCACCAAGATGACACGTTATATCCTCGAACAGAACAGAAAGAACGACGCGGCAGTACCTCTGACTGTTAAACCGTCAATCGATGGACTGGAGGGGCTGCACGATCAAATTCGCGGTGTCCGGGGAAATTTTAAGAAGCTCGAAGAGACGGTGGTCAGTCTGAAAATGCTGGAGGACGACTTCCCCGAATTCCACCTGGAAATGGGCACAGTGGTCTCCAAATACAACGTCGACCATCTGGATGAGATCGAAAACTATGTGCACTCCCTAGGCGTACAGAGTTACCGCAACGAGATCGCTGAAGAACGTGCGGAGCTTTTCAATAAAGGTGACGGTATCGCCCCCTCAGCGGAAGTGTATGAGAGAGTTTTACAGCGGTTTTCCGGTAAGATCGTGCACCACCTTGCCGAGAAACGCACCTTGACGCGACTGACAGAATCTCTACGCCTGATTTATTATAAGCTCGCGGTGAAGATCTTGTGGAAGAAAAGGCAGGTCATTCCCTGCTACGGAGGCATCAGCAACTTGCACCTGAATTTCGATGGCGAACTGTGGCCTTGCTGCGTGCTCGGATATGATAAACCGCTTGCCGATCTGCGCCGGACTGATTACGACGCTGCAAAGGCGCTAGCTACAGCCGAAGCGAAGGACGTCCTCCATTTCATCCGCCGCAAAGGATGTTACTGCCCGTTAGCGAACCAGTGGTACTCAAATATCCTGCTTCACCCGCCGTCCGTCGCTCGAGTTATCTTAAATTACTTTTCATTTGACTTAAGGAAAAATCGGTTGTAATATAGGTTTATCCACAAAATCTCGAGATCGGGTGCATTAGTTCTGTCGTCGAGTGCTCAGGAGTTTTCAGGAGGTCAAATGCCCGAAAAAAAGATCGTTTCAGACATTATAAAAAAGATTGAGGAGCGAGAAGGACGCGTTGCCGTCATCGGTCTGGGTTACGTGGGACTGCCTCTGGCTGTTGAATTCGCACATAAGGGATTTGAGGTCTGCGGATTTGATGTCGATGCGAACAAGGTCGGCGCTATCAACCGGGGCGAGAACTACATCGCTGACGTCTCTGATGACCTGCTCATTGAGCTAGTAAAGAGTGGGAAACTGCGCGCCGACGACGATTTTTCGGGTCTGGCTGAATGCGATGCCATCAGCATCTGCGTTCCGACGCCGCTGAGCAAGACCGGAGATCCCGATCTGTCCTACATTTTGCGCGTGTCCGAATCGGTCAGGCAGTATCTGCGGCCTGGTCACATTGTGGTGCTCGAATCGACCACCTACCCTGGAACGACCGAGGAAGTTCTTCTGCCGAACCTGGAGGAGTCAGGATTGGTTGCGGGGCGGGATTTTTTCCTCGCTTTCTCGCCTGAGCGCATCGATCCGGGCAACAAGGAGTACGGTGCCCACAACACCCCGAAGGTCATCGGCGGGGTAACGCCTGCATGCACGGAGGTGGCTTCCACGCTCTATCAACAGGTGATCGAGCGGGTAATCCCGGTTAGTTCGTCACGCGCCGCCGAACTCGTAAAACTGCTTGAAAATACCTTTCGTTCGATCAATATCGGGCTGGTTAACGAGCTGGCCATCATGTGCGACCTGTTGAAGGTGGACGTATGGGAGGTGATCGAAGCTGCGGCGAC
>JALGZU010000450.1 GCA_025774735.1 candidate division LCP-89 bacterium
AGCGAGAAAAGGCGGGTAATAGGGGAGTCGCCCTCTGCGAGCACCGGGATAGCCTCAAAACCCGTTTTCAACAGAAATTCCCGCACCTTTGGAAAGAGCGACCGCAGAGATTCCTCCGCGAAGGGATCCTCTAAGCTGACCACCACAGGCTGCAAGGCTTCAAGACTGAAGGCGTCCAGCGTTTCGACGAGATTGTGGAGCGCTTCCGGCACTTCAATACAGATCGATATCGCCTTGGCGTTCTCAGCCAGTTGAGCCTGGAAACGCCGTGCCACGCCCGCGCTCAAACCGCCGCCGAGGATCAGGGGAAGATGCCGCAGCAATCTCTGCGCGATGCCGATCCCGGGACCCGTCGCTGAACTCCAGTCCACTCGCAGCCGCTTCAAGTGTTTCGTCAGGGAATCGATATCCAGATCCTGATCTGAAACCGTCCCAGTTTTCTGCAGCACACTGATGAGGGGAAAGCTGGTGTAACTGATGGCGGCGCGTGGAGCCATATCCGGGGGGATCAATAGGTGAGGAATCCCTCGCTCCCCGGACAGCTTTGCCAGGGTGCCACCGGAAGAGATACTTGCTCCCTGGGCGCCGGCGTCGAGCGCCTGGCGGTAGGCATCGAGTGTTTCGCGGGTTTCGCCCGAATAGCTGACTGCAACGGCCAAACTTCGCTTGCCCAACCAGGTTGGAAGCAGGTCTCCACGAATTACGGTCACAGGGCGTTTGAACTGATCGCGCAGCAGGTCGCAGACCAGTGTCGCACCGATGGCGCTACCGCCAATTCCTAAAAACACGACACTTTCAGGCGGGTCGAGGACACTCAAATCCCATGAGGCTCCGAGTTCTGCTGCGTGTTGCACCTGAGCGGGAAATTCGTGCAACCAATCGTACATGGCATCAGACATCGTCAATCCTGGTAAACCAGACAGGCAGATCAGCGAAAAGTTCCTTCATTGTCGCCTTTAAATAATCTTCAACTTCCTGCGTCGTCCCATATTCAAACGCCCGCCTCGCCACTTCTTTGGCCGTCTCATAGCTCGTTGACCGGATGATTTTCTTCAACTCGGGCAACACTACGGGTGAAGCGGAAAGCTCGTCCAGGTCGAGGCCGACCAACAACAGCGTCGCCAGCGGATCGCCCGCCATCTCCCCGCAGAGCGCGACGGGAATGCCGACCTCGTGAGCGGCCTCAATCGTCAGGCGGATCATGCGCAGAACGGCCGGGTGATAGGCAGTGTAAAGCTGGGCGATGTTCTCATTGCCCCGGTCTACGGCCAGAGTGTACTGCACCAGGTCGTTCGTGCCGATACTGAAAAAGTCGCACTCCCTGGCCAACTCGCGGGCGATCATCACCGCGGCTGGCACTTCGATCATCACCCCCACCTTGATGTCGCGGTTGAACGGAATGTCTCGATCCGCCAGGCCGTCCATGACCTGATTTAAGATCGCCCGGGCTCGACGCAACTCGTTCAGATCCGAGACGAGTGGCAGCATGACGCGCACGTCGCTCTCCGCAGACGCTTGCAGGATGGCGCTGAACTGAGCCCGCAGTAGCTCCTCCATATCCAAGCTCACGCGAATGGCGCGCCACCCCAGGAAAGGATTGTTCTCCTTGGGAAACTCCAAGCCCGGCATGATCTTGTCACCGCCCAGATCGAAGGTGCGGATGACCACGGGGCGAGGACGGATCGCATCGACAACGTGACGGTACTCTTCGAGCTGTTCCTGCTCTGTAGGCAGGCTCTTACGGGTGAGAAACAGGTATTCGGTGCGGAAGAGACCGATCCCTTCGCCGCCGCGTTCCGGGACGGCCTTGGCTTCGACGGGCAGTTCGATGTTCGCCATCAGCTTGATGCGGCGACCGTCGGTGGTCTCCGTCGGCAGACCCCGCAGCTTCTTCAACTTCTTCGTGAAGCTCAGATACCGCTCTCGCTTGGTGGTATATTCATCCACGTGGGCCGCCGTCGGCGAGAGAACAACCTTCCCCGAATTGCCGTTGATGACCGCATTCTGGCCCTCATGAATGAGTTCAGTGACATTCTTCAAGCCAGTCACAGCCGGAACTTCGATAGAGCGGGTTAAGATCGCCGTGTGAGACGTCGCCCCGCCCAGGTCCGTGGCAATGCCCAGAACGTGCCTGCGGTCGAGGTGGATGATATCGGACGGCGAAAGGTTCGGTGCAATCACGATTACCGGCTTGGAAAGATCCGATAGATGCTGGTCTTTCAGACCCTGCAGGTTGTAGATGATCCGCCGGGATACGTCCAGAACGTCGTCGGCGCGCTGGCTGAAGTACTCTCCCGGTTGCGCCTTCAGCGATTTGTAGGTCCGCTGCATGATTTCGTGCACCAGGGAGTCCGCACTGACTTTCTCCCGCCGGAGTCTCTCCAGGGTCTCCTCGATCAGGAGTGCATCATCCAGGATGAGCAGATGGGAATCGAAAATGCGAGCGACAATATCGCCGGCCTGCTTTACGGCCAGAGACCGGGTTTTTAGAATGTCTCTACGGGTGGCTTCGAGGGCTTCCTGGAAGCGGTCGAGCTCCGCGGGGATGTCGCCATTCCTCAATCGCCGCGGCTCAATGGAGATATGCGATTTGTTGAACAGGTAGGCCGGACCGATGGCGATGCCCGGGGCCGCCGGCACACCTTTCAAGCTAATCTCAGTCTGTTTTGAATTCGTCGCCACTCTTCTTCTATTGATTATTTTCCCGGGAACGCCTCTACTCTTCTTCGAACTTGTTTTCGATCATCTTCACGATCTCGTCGATTAACGCCTGCGCCTCCTCTCCTTC
>JALGZU010000065.1 GCA_025774735.1 candidate division LCP-89 bacterium
GATGTTCTACTTCGTTGCTGGTGGCATGACCACACTTTTCTGGCTCCGTCGGGGGAGATGGCTGGAGAAGAAGGTGTGATGTGAGGGTCTATAGCAGCGGGAGTTCAGAGGTTGTATGGGCGACGTATACGTCGCCCATACAGTTTTCAGGCAGATACGCCCCGAAGAGACCACGTTTTAGGGGCCTGCACCTACAACTGAAAATGTGGGGAAGATAAAGGGCGCAGACACGGGTGTGTCCCTGGCTCCTCTGGATTCCTGCGTTCGCAGGAATGACAATTCTCTATTTCACCACCGCTACCCTCCCCACTTCCATCCATTGCCCCGTTTCTAGGCAGATGATGTATACACCTGAAGAGTACTGCGAGGCGTTCCAGATGTAATTGTGAGTACCCGGCATTTGGAGACCGGAGGCGAGGGTGGTAACCTTGGCTCCTGAGATATTGTACACTGCCAGCGTAGCCTCTTGTGGTGCGGGCAGCGAGAAGCTGATCCAGGTGATTGGGTTGGCGGGATTGGGAGATATGGAAATTGATGCTGACTGGCTGATCTCTTCTCTTAAGACCATCGATTCGCCTACTTTGTCAGAGTAAAAAGCTCTGTCAGGCTTCACCTTCTCTACCATAAGTTGATCCAGTACGTAGGAGTAGAATACCTCGCTTCCCGGAATGCTCTCCTCTGACCATCTATATGTAAATACGGCCATACCGTTCGAATTTACGGCAAGGTCCGGGGTGAAAACGACTTCATCGATTACAATTTCAGGAGGAATGAGTACTTCCCCATTGGTTGAGTAGGTAATCCTTATATAATAAAAATCCACGTCGTCCTCGATATAGACGAAAATAATCATAATGTTCCCGTTCCCGTCCAGCTCGATATCACCGTCTCCGATGTTCTGACCATTTGGGGGAACGGTGGCTAACGAGAAGTCGTAGATCGTATTCAGGTCCCGGTCCATTTTTCGATAGCGCTGGCGGGTTTCGCCGTATTCGCTCAGCAGGTAGGATAGGTGCAGATCTCCGCTCTCATCAGCGACGAGATGTCCGATTGGGCTGCAAGAATAAGGAGATTCAGGAGTCAGGGGGTAGTACGGTACTATAACCTCACCCTGATTATTGACGCTGCTGTATCCCAGGTTAAATTCGTTCCAAGTGCCGTAATAGTTTTTGTAGATACAGTGAATAACGTTTTGATTGTCAATGGAGGCTCTCATGTACCAGATTTGTTCCCCTGAGCCCGGCGCGTACACCGGCGTTTTGGGGATGATGACCTGTCCGGAGGTGTCAAATTTTCCATAATACAGCGTATCATGCGGGATGACCCAGACGACATTCAGGAAGCCTTCCGAGTCTTCGAATAACCTCGGCCTTTCTGAAGAACATTCAAAAATTCTCGTGGCGTACCGTTCGATGTTGCCATCCGTATCCAACCGGGAATAATAAATACCATCCAAGTCTTGACCGGGAGAGACGTTTTCGTCCCAGACAACGTGTAGCTTTCCGTCCGAACCATAAACGGGCGAAGGAGAGGTGTCATCCAAGCTATTCGTCGTATCCAAGCGCACGTCTTCCGTCATTTTCACGCCGTTGCGGGAGAACTTACAGTAATAGACGTCACTCAGGCCGTAAGGTATATAATAGCCGCGATTACTGATGAAGAAGAAGTGCGTGTTGCCTTCCTGATCGAAAACGACGCGCGGTTTCCTGTTGGACGAGGAATCCGGCGTCACCATGATGGGATCGGACCAGGCGAGAGCCAGGCACGGGATTGCAATGAGAATGATTACGTATTTCATGAGCCCAACACTCTAATTTTACTTAAGCAGCAGCATCTTGCGCACGTCGGTGAACGTGCTGCCGCTGCTGACTCCACACGCTTCGATCCTGTACAAGTAGATACCTGAAGCGAGACCTGAGGCATCGAAAAGCACCCTTCCCTTTCCAGCGTTCTGTATCCCGTCAAAAATCTCTGCCACTTGCTGCCCCTGAACGTTATAAACCGTCACGGTAATCTGCGACCTTTCAGGCAGGGCCAGGGAGATAACCGTTTGCGCGTTGAAGGGATTGGGGTAGGCTGGGAAGAGGGCGAAATCGGCGGGTATTCCTGGCGGGATTGAATTGCCCACAGCGCAGGGTTCCACGGTCAGATAGGCGGGGATGACGATTTCGTCCTGGGGGGTGTTGTGTCGGATGACCAGGTTGATCTCAAAATCCCCGCAAGCGTTGACTTGACCGGCATCGAACGTCACCATGGCGATAAGGTTATCTCCGGGAAGGATCATGGCCGTCGGTGGATCGACGGACAACCAGGGGGCATAAGCATTCAGTGATATATACTGCACCCGGTCGGAGACGCCGTCGATCATCCCCACGAAGCACCAGCGGTCGGGGTCAATGTCTCCGGAAAGGGCCGCCCCTGCCGCGTGCTCGCCCGGAGCGGCGGTAAGGTCGGTGAGATAGACCACTTCGCCGGAACCGGGATCGGCCTTGCTGACGCGCAGGTAAGCAGGGCCGCCATCCTGCGAGAAGATGTAGAGATTCATGCCGTCCTCGTCGGCGGGATGCCAGGCCAGGCCGGAGACGTGCAGCGAGTGGTCGATCGCGTTAAGGGGATTTCCGGCCCGGTCGATTTCGATGATGTCGGTGGTGTCGTCACAGATGTAGAAGTGGTCGGAACCGGGATCGTAAGCCAGTGCCGTGTGGAGGTCCAGCGGGCCGTGGATGCTGTCCTGGATGGCGCCGTCCATGTCGATGCCGAGGATATAGTCGTCGGACGAACCGTAAAGATACTGCCCGTCCCAGGCCAGGTCTCGCCAACCCTGGTACGACACCTGAAGCGGCTGGTCGAGGCTTCCTTGCAGAATACCATCGAAGGAGAACTGATAGAGCTTGTTGGGCTCGCTTCCGGAGTTGCCCCCGCTGACCCAGACAGACGTTTGGGTGACCTCCACTCCGAAGAGTTCATCGTCTCCCGTTGTGACCTGCGCCTGGATACCGGAATAGATCTGGAAGGGGGGCCAGTCTCCCTCCTTGACGAATTCGATTTCCAGGTCGGAGCTGCCGGTATTATCGACGTTCAACGGAGTCTGTAGACTCTGGTACCAGGGAAGACTGGCGCTTATCTGATACGTCTGGACAGCGATCATCGGTCCGGTCAGCGAGACGGACAGAGTCTCGACCTCACCGGTGGTAAAATAGACGCCTGGCACTATTAGGGTATCGTAGCCGGATGCAGCGAAGAGGACGTCATAAGTCCCCCCAGGAATACCGGGAATGACATAGTTCCCCGTGCTGTCCGTCAAACTTTCCATTCCCAGGCTCGGTAGAGCGACCACAGCCTGTTCAATGGGTAGACCGGTGTTGAAAGCCGAAACCGTGCCGGTCAGCGTGGCGCTGATAGGCTCCAGTATTTGAACCAGTGCCCCATAGGAATCCAGCCGCCCGCAACCCCAGTTGTTATCCTTCCCGGGTTCCCCCATCTCAACCGCCGAAGTCATCACTGCCTGTGCGAGTATTTCCGGGGTGGCGGAAGAGTCGGCTGATAACAGCAGGCAGAAAACGCCTCCCAGGTGGGGTGGGGCAGCAGAGGTTCCACCGAAGGTGACGTAGCCTCCCCCCAGGTTCGTGGTAGGGACCAGTGTCGGCGCGGTGAGATCGGGTTTTACGAGGGCTTGAGAGAGACCCTGCTGGTAGGGATAATCGTTGTAGGTGCTGTCCCAGGGATGACAGTAGGTGGGATCGAGGAAGTAGATGTCTTCAAGGTACCAGGAGGCTGGGCCGACGCTTGAGGTCGCATGAAGGGTGTACCCGCTGTTATAGGCACCCACCCCAAGGGTTGAGGAGATCCCCCCTACGAGCGTCTGGTCCGGGTGCAGCCAGGGCGGCGGACAATTACCCGGAGTTGCGATGTTGAAGGGAATGGGACACTCGATCAGCCCCGAAGGATCGCCCTGGTTGCCGATGGAATTGGAGTGAATCAGGCCTGCAGCCAGTTCCATGTCAGTGTTATGGCGCATGGTAGCGTAATCCGGCTGCCCGGTAGGAAACCACTTGTAGCACAACGAGCTGGTGATGACGTCCGCGTTCATCAAGATGGCGTACTGCTGCGCTTCCCAGTAATTGCTCTCGCCGCCCGTGGCGTTCTTGAGTATCATCATGGCAGCCCGGGGGGCCACGCCGGTGGCGGTACCACCGCTGCCGTCGCCGATGACAATGCCGGCTGTATTGGTGCCATGTCCATTGAGATCCATCACTTCGGGACTGTTCGTGTCAAACGCCCAGCCGCGCAGATCGTCGATGTACCCGTTCCCATCGTCATCGACGCCGTTCCAGTCCTCCGGGTCGATGACGCCGTTGCCGTTCAGATCCTCGCCGGGATTGACCCAGATGTGATCGACCAGGTCGGGATGATTGTAATCCACTCCCATATCAATGTTGGCGATTAACACCCCTTGCCCATAGTAGCCGAAATCCCAGACCGCCGGAGCTCCGATATCGGCGACACCCCAGGCGACGTCATCGGTTCCATCGAGATTAACCGTTGCTGAGACGGCATCGAAGATCTCTTCCGGGTTTCGAACCGGATCCCAGTGGGCTCGAGCGATTTCCGGATGCCGCGCAACCAGGGTTCCGATTTCATCCGCACGCACACTGGCTACCACGACGTTGCTGATCCAGAGGGATCGTATGGCGGCGGCATCTCCGTTTTCCACAAGAATAGTAAGATCACTGAGCAATGCTGCCTGCGTCTTTTGCGCCAGAGTTTTCAGCTCTCTGATGACCTGGCCGCGGCGTTCTGGCCGGGGCATATCTTTTACCAGGGGATACAGGTCGTCGAAATGAATTTGCGGTGCGAGGATAAATGCGATTGGGATGAAGTCAACAGCCGAAACACGGGCGATTTCAAGTTGCAGGTCGGATTCAATGAAAGGACGCGTCAACGATGGGGTGGTAGAGACGGCGAGGATGAGAATCACAGCAAAAAAACGGTAGCAAAGCAGCATGCGGAATACCTCCTGAAAAGACGGCGGGGGTGGGTACGACGGGGAGATTTGCGCAGTGCAGCCGGATCACTTAGGTAGTGGTCGTAAATATAACTCAAAAGTGCGACAATGTCAAGCAATTTTTTTCCGGTGAAATTCAGAATCACTATGGTGACAATTTTTCTCAGAATTTATTCAAGATTAAGGTGCGAAGAGCCGATTAAAGAAAAGGAATCCTGTATGGATGATCAGCAGTTTGTCATAATTCTGAAAGCCTCGACGGAAGCGTATGGATATTGGAACAATAGGCGGCCTGATCTTAGGCCTCAGTATGGTTTTCGGTTCCTTCCTGATGGAAGGAGGCGCCCTGGGAGCACTGATCATGCTCCCGGCCCTGATGATTGTGATCGGAGGTACCTTTGCCACTTCCTTGATCGGCAACAGCCTCAAGTCCATCATGGCCATTCCCAACGTCTTGAAAATCGCCCTCTTCCCACGCTCGCTGGAATATAAGAAAACCATCAACACCCTGGTGGATTTCGCTATGGTGGCGCGGCGTGACGGCGTGTTGGCGCTGGAACGGGAACTGGACAAGGTGAAGGATTTCCCCTTCCTGCACAATGGCATGTTGCACCTGATCGACGGCCTCGACGTGGATTCGACCAGAGTCCTCATGGAAGAGGAAAAGGATTACATTTTAGAACGTCATCACGTCAATACGAATATCTTCAAAAAGATGGGAGGGTATTCTCCGACGATGGGGATTATCGGTACGGTAATGGGTCTGATCAACACCCTGGCCAATGCCGGAGGAGACCCTACTACGCTGGTACACCATATCGCTGCGGCCTTCATCGCCACGCTGTGGGGCGTCTTTATGGCCAACGTCATCTACCTGCCCATCGCTGATAAGCTGGAATTCCGGAGCAACGAAGAGTCCCTGCATCTGGACGTGATTGCCAACGGCATTATCGCCATCCAGAACGGCACCAGCCCCACCCTGATCCGGCGCAACCTCGAATTGATGCTGCCGCCAGGTGACCGCGGCGCAGAGAATGAATCCACGGAAGAAGAGTAAGCGGAGCTGCGATCATGCCGAAGAAGAAAAAGGGCGGTCACGATGGAGGAGACGAGCGATGGCTGATCACTTACGCTGACTTGATCACGCTATTGTTGGGTCTGTTCGTTGTGCTCTGGTCGATGGGGCGGGCGGATCTGGCAAAGTTCAAAGAGATGAGGGCCGCCTTCAACGTCGTATTCGGCGGCGAAGGCCAGGTCGATTTGGAACCGATAGAGGGCATGCCGCGATTCGGTGGGGGGACAGGCCCTTACGATAACCTGGAAGGGGGAGCTTACCCGGACACGTCTGAAGCGTATCTGACAGCCAGGTTGGATGAAGCGCTCGATGAGATCACCGATCTGACCGGGGAGATCGGCGTCGAAATTGCTGAGCGCGGTGTGGTGGTTCATCTGACTGAAAGCGTCTTGTTCGATTTAGGCAAGGCGGAATTAAGGTCCAAAGCCCGGGAAGTATTAAAGCAGGTGGCACCTGTGCTGGTCCGCAGCGGCCGGCCAATCTTGATCGAGGGGCACACCGATAACCTCCCCATAAAAACCCGCGAGTTCCCCTCGAACTGGCAGTTGTCGGCAACGAGGTCGGCGAACGTGGTGTACTTTCTTACCACCGAAGCGAGAGTTCCCAAGGCGCAGATCTCAGCTGCAGCTCATGCAGACCAGCACCCCATGGATACCAACGAAACGAGTGAAGGGCGGCAGCGCAACCGGCGCGTGGATATCGTTTTCCTGAAAGGACAGTGGACGTCCGCCAGCGAGCTGGATTCTTCATAACGCCACAATAGTTCTGATCTTTAACGACGAAATACCCCAATAAAAAAGGCCGGATCATCCGGCCTTTTTTATATAAGTATTTTTCTACCTGGCGAGAACTACCTTCTGTACCCGGCTCCAGTCCTCACCCGAGACTTTCAGAAGATAGAGGCCGGAAGGAAAATCTTCTCCTGACCAGCGCAGTTCGTGACTGCCGGCGTTCATCGATCCAGCCCAGATGCTCTCCTGCCTGATCCCCTGCACGTTGAAGAGATCGACGACGATCTCCTGCCCCTTTTGTAGATTCAGGAGAATCTTCAGTTCGGCGTTGAAGGGATTGGGGAAGCAGGCGATTTCGAATTCAGCAGGTAAATTGACCTGCGGATCGATTACCCCTACGCCGATGCCTTCACCCGTCAGAGTGACCATAAGCGGACCATCCTGGGAGTAGATGGTCATGGTTTCGTCGTACAATCCCCCGGCATCGGGTGTGAAAACAATCGTGTAGGTGGAGGAATCATCCACGGCATATATGGAGTCGGGGAATTCTTCATTCGTGCTGAAGGCGGGATTGGAGAAGGCGACGGAGTCGACCACGAGCAGACCGGTTCCCGCGTTATCGATGACGATGTTCAGATCCGCGGACTGACCGACGTCGACCTGGCCGAAGTCGAGCTGTCCGGGATTCGTCTCGATAACCGGGGCGAACAGGGAATCAAGGACGGCGATAACATCGTCGGTAATAAAGTAATGCTCGGTGTGCGCCACAACGCGATCAACAGTTACGATGGCATTCCAAGGGAGAAATGGCTGACCGACAAAATTGTCATATTGAAGCGTGACGCTCCCATCCTGGTCAGCCAATATGGGAAAGGTCAATCCATAGCTGGTTTTCCAGATCAGTGCGGCGGGGACGGTTTCCTCATACCCGATGGACAGCACCTGGACACCATATGGCTGGTAAACACCCCAGATGGCACTTTCGACAAGCTGATTCTCAGCTTGGCACTCGTTTCAAGTGGTTTCCCAGAAAAGAAGCAGGACGATTCTATCTGGGTAATCCGAAAGGGAGACATTGACTCCTTCAGAATTCCGAAGTGTAAAATCTAGCACCGGATCTCCATACGCATACCCGCTGTTTTGGGCTTGGGATAGTAGTGGCATTGTGAACAGAAGGATCAGTGCGAGCGTCCAAACAAACGATTTCATTATTCCTCCAGACGATTATATGTCTTGATTTATATATATAATAAGAAAAACACAGTCCAAAGTCAAGTGCAAACTGTTGCTGATATTTTGAACATAAAAAAACCGCCTGCGGGGCGGTTTTTTGAATCCGGGTGGAAAGAGAGTACTAAACCAGGGCGGATTCATTCCGGGTACTCTCCCAATACCGAGTCGCCCGGGCGACGGTCTCTGCGAAACGGTCCGGATTGGATGCTTTGATACAGTACGAATTAGCGCCGCAGCCGGAGGCCCGGATCATCTCTCTCTCATCGTTGATCCCTGTCAATATGACGACCGGAATATCCCTGGTCTTTTCGTCGTTTTTTAAGGCTTTCAGCACGTCCATGCCATCCAGAGTGGGCATGTCTAAATCGAGGTAGATCAAGCCCGGACGAGGGACGTTCTGATAGGGAGGTTCCTGTCTTGCAAAAGCCAGTGCTTCCTCTCCGGAAGCGACTTCATAAATTTTGCTGGCAGCACTCGAATCCTCGATATGCTCGCGGATGATCAAACGGCAATCTTCATCGTCGTCCACCAGCAGGATGGGGAGATGGTCTTGATTACTCATCGGTTAAACTCTCAGCACTCTTTTTTTTATCGGACTGCACATCGAACATGGCGTCTTTTAAATCGAGGTAGTCCGCGTAGGTGAATTCTTCTTCCTCTATGAACCGTTCAAATTTCTCGATCACGCGGTTGATCCGCCCCGTCTCCCTGAGGCAGGTTTCGACCAGCCTGGCGGTTAGGTTGGGATCGTGTGCGCCGCGCTGGCACAACTCGGCGGAGAATATGATGGGCATGACGGCGTTGTTGAGGTGGTGCGCCAGCGTCATCATGGTCCGTTTCAGGGTCTCGATCTGGACCTTTTTGGTCCGGCCGGCGATCCTGATTTCTTCCGTCTTTTTACGCTGGATGGAAGCCTGAATGGCGCGTTCCACCACGCCAGGAATGATCCTGTGGGAATCGATGGACTTGGTGATGAAATCTACCGCCCCCTCCTTGATGGATTCCACCGCGATCTCCAGGCCCTCCTCACTGGTCAGCATGACGACAGGACCGTGCTTGCGCTCAGAAATTTCCTGCAATGCATCCAGGCCGGTCATGTCGGGCAGGTTGTAATCGAGCACGATGGCATCGAACTGCTCCAACTCTTTCTCGAGTGCTTCATGCCCGGTCACAGCTATGACCGTTTCCACCCCCGGCATGGCCTCTTCCAGAGCTTCGCAGGTTAGCAGTGCTTGGTCACTGTCATCCTCAACAATCAAAATCCGCTTCATACGTTCTCAAACATTCAAATTCAGAGTTGGGCTCTTCAATGTTCTCGGCTGCGGGTTCCTGATCGACCAGGTCACGGGCCAGCGTGAAGTAGAAGGCACTGCCTTTGCCGACTTCAGAATCCAACCAGATATCTCCACCACACATCTCCACGATGGTCTTCACCGCTGCCAGGCCGATACCTTTGCCTTCCACCGAGCTGACTTCCTTGCTCTTTCCGCGTCTGAAGACGCCGAATATATTGTCTTTTTGTTCGTCCGGGATCCCGATGCCATTATCCTGCACCCAGAACAGATGGCGAGCTTTGTTCTCCGAATAGCCGATGCGAATCTCCGGATCCTTGGTGTCCCCGATGTATTTGATGGCATTGTCAATCAGGTTCTGAAAAAGCTGGGTAATGCGATCTTTATCCGCCTTTATCGTGGGCAGAATATCCATGACGACGAGGTGGATCCCTCTCTCTTCGAGCGAATAGGAGAACATCTGTCTGATCTGCCCCAGTTGTTCCATGAGGTCGATGTCCTCATTGTTGGCCGGGCGCGTTTTGATACGGCTCAGCTCGAGCAGCTCCTCGATAAGTCCCAGTTCTCTTTCGACATTGCTGCGGATTCTGTCGAGCCTGTCCAGCCCTTCATCGGACAGCCCATCGGCGTACTTGCGCTGGATCATGTGGGCCAGCCCGCCGATGTTGCGCAGGGGTGCGCCGAGATCGTGCGACACGGTGCGGAGGAACTCATCTTTTTCCCTGATTTCACGCTGTAAGCGCAGGTTGGCGTGTTCCAGCTCTTCAGTGCGTTTGGCCACCAGGCCCTCCAGCTTCTCATTCAGTTCTGAGAGTTCAGCAGCGTAATCATCCTTCTGTGAAATGTTGAGTTTCAGGGCGTGCGATAAATCGTTGAAGGCCGCAGCCAGAGCGCTGATCTCGTCATCGCTCTGGATGGGCACATGTTCGCTGAAGTCCATGTCCGCCATGCGGCGTGATACCGCAGCCAGTTCGTTCAGCGGCTCGGTGACGCGTTTGGAAATCCAGAGGGCGTACTGTATGGCCAGGATGAGCACGAGGAGCAACAGGGCGGTCAAATGGACCAGGGTCAACATACCCGCTTCTTTCAAGAATTGCAGGGAGCGGTAGTTCGCGCAGATGGTGACCTCACCTTCACCCAACTCTTTCAGGGTGAAAAAGGCTGTCTGGTAGGTGTTGTCATCCACTTCGACGTCCTTGAGGATGATTTTTCCTTCGAGGACGCCGTTTGTCTCCTTCTCCGTCAGGATTTGGGACACGGGCGGTAACGGTGTTTCCTCCCGGGGTACCAGTGCCTTTCGTTCCGGGTCTTTCCAGATAGCCAGGTTGAATCCCGGCATTTTCCCGATGCCGTGAACGAAATCCAGATCGAAGATTTCGCCGACCGTGATGGTTCCTAATACCTCATTCTTGTACAAGACAGGCAGGGTAGCAACGATATAAATCTGGCCGTTTTCCCGGAGGATACCGTGTCCGTAGGGACTGCCG
>JALGZU010000451.1 GCA_025774735.1 candidate division LCP-89 bacterium
AACACGATTGAAATTGCGCCGCTGGCTTACATGAGAGGTCGGACGCTTTCCGATTCGTTCGCCATCCTGGATGAGGCGCAGAACACGAGCGCCGACCAGATGTTGATGTTCCTGACCCGGCTGGGCGCCCGTTCGAAAGCGGTCATCACCGGCGACGGCACTCAGATCGATCTGCCCAAGAAAGAGGAATCCGGGCTCCTGCAGGCGCCGAAGGTCCTGCGGGACGTCCCGGGGATCGCGTTTGTACGACTGACCGAGCACGACGCCGTGCGTCACGAATTGGTGCGTCGCATCATTCACGCCTACGAGGATTATAACAATATCGATGACGACGACTTCTAATTCAGTCACAGTCGATCCCAATCCTGAACCAAGTCGAGTGTGACATGAGTGCGAAGAACGTCTCACTCTTTTCCGAGCACCCATACGGCAGCCCGGAACTTGACAATCTGACTGCCGTGGCTGAGCGGGTATTGCAGGCAGAAAGCTGGGAATTCAACGTTAGGGCCGTCGTTGTCGATGATCCCGGCATCCGCCGTTTGAACCGGCTCTTTCTGGGCCTGGACGAAGTTACAGACGTCATTGCCTTTTCCGCCGACGAAGATGAAGGTCCAGGGGGCGAGGTTTACATCAGCCTGGATCAGGCGAGAGAACAGGCTTTGGAAGCTTCCGAATCCGTTCAAAGAGCCCTACAGCGGCTCCTGGTCCACGGCATCCTTCATCTGGGAGGGTGGGACGATGCTACAGACAGCGAGCGGGAAAAGATGCTCGAATATGGAGAACAATACCTGTCAAACAGGTAACCATAAATCAGTTGATACTCTTTTCGATTTAAATCAAAGTGGCTAAAATAGCTACTGATCGATAGTGGAAGATGGCTTAAGTGCAGGATTTCTCCTGCTGGGTTTGGGATTATGTCTGGTTTTGTCTGCTTTCTTTTCGTCGGCGGAGACGGCCTTCTTTTCCCTGACCCAAAGCACCATTGCGGAAGTTAAATTAGCCAAAGACATCCGCTCAAGACGCGTCGTCCGCCTGCTGGAACATCCCAAGGAATTGCTGATCACGATCCTGTCCGGCAATGCCCTGGTCAATGTCACCATGGCGGTCATCGCGGCCTTTCTGGCCCTGCGCATCTGTCAAATCACCGGTTTCCCCGAATCGATCGCCTTGGCGATTGAAGTTCTCCTGATTACCGGATTGATCCTCATCCTGGGCGAGATCACCCCCAAGATAGTGGCTTTAAAGCACGCCCAGACCTGGGCGTTGTGGACTGCTCTCCCGGTGGACATCATCCGACGCGTTCTCTTCCCGTTGACTAAATTTCTGCACCTTCTCTCCGGCGGAATATCCCGGGCTCTGGGCGTCGAGCGTCGCCGGTTGTCGATTTCCGAGTACGAGATCAAAACTCTGATCGAGGTTTCCGAAGAGCATGGAGCCCTGGAGGAAGATGAGAAGGAGATGATTCAGGGGATCTTCGAAATTTCTGAGATGACGGTCAAGGAGATCATGGTTCCCCGGGTGGACATGGCCTGTCTGCCCATCACCGCTACGGGGCAGGACGTTATCCGGCTCGTAAAAGAGAAGGGGCACTCCCGGATCCCCATCTATAATGAGAATCTTGACCAGATTGCCGGCGTGATCCACGTAAAGGATTTGCTGCCCTATCTCGACAATGGAGAATACCAGGTGGACCTGGCTCGCGTGATACGCGACGTCATCTTTGTTCCCGAGGGGAAGAAAATCGATGACCTCTTGCGCCAGTTTCAGCAGGATAAAGCCCATATGGCCGTCGTCGTGGATGAATACGGGGGTACGGCCGGTCTGGTTACCCTTGAAGACGTTCTGGAAGAGATTGTGGGAGAAATTCAGGATGAATATGACCGGGAAATCCCGCTCTCCCACTGGATCGATGAGAAAACCCTGCTTGCCGATGCCCGCATCAACATCGGGGAGTTGAACGAGATACTCGGCGAACCTCTTATCCCGGAGACGGAAGATTACGAAACACTTGGCGGGTTTATTTTCTCACAGACCGGCGAATTGCCCCGTCCCAAGGAGAGCCTCGATTTCAGCGACTTGCATTTCGTGATCGAAGAGCTCTCCGGCAAGCGTATCGGCAAGATTCGTATCGAGAGGCGGCCACCTCACGGTGGTGAGATTCCCTGACGGAGTGCAGGGCAGAGCCTCAAGTTTCGCATAGACATTATGTCCTTCAGGACCAAAACACAGAACTTTATGAGGAATGCCTGGGCGCGGGCAATCGCATTTTTCGTAGTGCGGCGGCTCAGAGTCACCCCGGATTCCCCTCTGGCTTTTGACCGGCTTTTCACAAAGCCGGAAGACTGGCTTCTGGTCATGCCGGTCGAGGCGAACGCTTTTGACGTTGCCATGTCTCACTGCCGCAAGTTGCAGGAGCAGTTACAAGGCGTTCGTTTGCATCTGCTCGTCCCATATGAATTTCGACACTGGGTGCGAACCGCACCTGACCTGAAGGTGCATCCCTTCCATCGGCAGGATTTGTTCCTGGGCCGTATTCCCCGGAATGCACTCCTGCAGAGGTTGTACCGTCTCGGTCCCGCCGTTGCCGTCGATTTGAATCCCTGGCCGACACCGCTTTCACTCTGCGCCTGCGGTTTGAGCGGCGCCAGGATTCGAGGCTCGCTTTCTCGCGCCCATGGGGACGACATTTTCAACTTCCTCGTCAAAACCGGAGCTGGGGACATCGGGGAACGGTATCGCGCTCTGTTCGCGTACCTGGCATAAAATGCCTTGATGACCGAT
>JALGZU010000452.1 GCA_025774735.1 candidate division LCP-89 bacterium
GGGAGAAAGATCTGCGTCCAGAGGTCAAAGGTGCGCGGCGAAGAGGTCAAATTCTCGACCTGGATCTCATAGTCGAAACTCCCGCCCGAATCCGGCACGACAATAGGCGGATTCACAGGTGTGAGAGTAACTTCGACGGGGTAGATACCCACACCCTGAAGACTCACTGCGACCAGCGTATCGTTGTTGTCAACGCTCAGGATTTCGTCGTAATTTCCGACCACATCCGGGAAAAATGAGACCGTCACGACCAGGCTGTCGCCGGGAACGATGAGGCTGTCCGCGGGATCGTAATCTGTGAAGAAAACGGCAGTATCGCTGCTGGAAACGCCGAAGATGACCAGGTCAGCTTCCCCCTGGTTATAGAGGATCAGGGGCAGTTCTGACAGGGTGCGGATCATCACCGAACCGAAATCGAGCAGGGTGTCCGAGACGCTGATTTCCGGGGGTGGAGCCACCGCTTCCAGGCCGGTTCCCAGCAGGATGACTTCGACCGTTTCATCGTTATTCTGGATGCTCAAGGTATCCGTGTAAGTCAGAGTATCTTCAGGGGCGAAATAGACCATGACCAAGAGGCTGTCGCCAGCCGAAATAAGGCTGTCCGCAGAGTTGTAATCCGTGCTGAAACTGGCGGTGTTGGTGTTCAAATCATACAGCACCAGGGTGGTATCGCCGCTGTTGTAGATGGTCAGCCCCAGCTCGGCTTGTTCACCCACCGTGGTCGAATCGAATGCCAGGGTATCTGCTGAAACGCTGATCTCCGGTTCAGGCGGGACATAAGGTTGATGGTGATAGAGAGCTCCGATATCCGCAATGGTGCTGTCGGGATCGTAAGGCAGGGTCGGATCGCCGGCGTCTATGCAGGGAGAGGTCTCCTGGAGGCTGAAATCTCCCGCACCGGGATTGACAAACAGAGGATCCAGGAAGATATTGAAATAGATGTCGCTGGGATCGCCGTTGGCGTTTATAGTATCGATCTCTCCCAATCCCGCGGGGATGGAACCGAGAAAATTACCGGACGAATTGCCGTCGAAATCGCAGTAACCGACGTCGACACTGGCGCTGTTGAAGTAAATCCCGTGGCCGCTGTTTCCTTCAACGATGGTATTGACCACTTCGACGCCGGGCCCGAGAGCGGAGATCCCCGTGAGGAGGTTCCCGGTGATGGTGCAGTGTTTGATGGTGCCGCCGTTCAGTCTCACTCCCTCGCTCTGATTTTCCCTGATGGTACAGCGGTTCAGATCGGGAAACGAGGTGGACGTGCACCCGATGCCCCCTCCGCTGCCGGCGGTGACATTGTAGGCGATATCGCAACTGTCTATGGCCGCTTGAGACGTACCGGCGCTGTGTATCCCTCCGCCGAGATGGTAGGAAGAGTTGCCGCTAATCGTGCATGCGGTCACGGTCGGGTCGGAATCCATCAGGTAGATGCCCCCGCCATAACGACCGCTCATATAAGTAGTGTGATTATAAGAGATTACACAGGCTGAAAGAGTCGGATTGCCGCCGAGGCAATAGATGCCTCCACCGTTTCTGGTGGCCCGGTTTACGGCGATGGTGCAATTGCTCAACAGGATGTTGGAATTATCGATAAAAATTCCCCCCCCGCAGCTATCGTCGAAGGTCGCCCCAAAGGCCCGGCCGTCGTATATGCCGCAAAAGGCCAGATGGCTGCTGTCCGGGGCGTCTATGAAGCGCAGACCATGCCACCCCGTGCTGGTATCGGCGGCTGTGAAGCGAATCGAATCACTTGACGTGCCGATGGCTTCCAGCCAGCCGTTCACAATCAGCTTATAGTGTCCTTGAAATGTGACCGCCACGCCCGGTTCAATAGTAAGCGTATCGTTCCCGGGGATGGTAATCTCACCTTCTATCAGGTAGGGAGATCCGGCCGCTTCCCAGGTGCCGGAGATGTCGCCGCCGGGGATGATGGTCTGGGCATGAGCTTGAAGCACAAGCAGACCATAAAGAAGTAAAACCGCCAGAATTTTTCTCATCATACTGTCCCCCTGACCTATATCGACATAACAAGGTAACGAAAATAAGACACTATGTCAAGCGAATTTATGTCGGTGATAATTTTCAAGTCGAAACCTTGAAACTCCGCTCCCTGTAGAAATCCCAGCCTGAAAGTAGGGACGTATACAAAGAGAAACGCCGAATGGTATAGCATCCAGCGGGAAATCCCGTGTGTAGAGGGCAGTTAACACAGGAAGGGCACCCGCAGGCGCCCTTCCCATTCCATGTGCACTGGTGAATGCGTGCTGTTACGGCAGCTCCAGATAAGTGCCGACGGTGGTACCGCCGACGAAGTTCTCATTGATCAGGCCCACGCAGGTGTGCAGATCCGGTATGGATGTAGTGCTTGCACAGCCTCCCAGAGCTTCGTTGGCGTCCGCCAGAACTTCAGCCACCGTCCAACCCATGCAGGGGGCCCCGGTGACGACGAGATCCGCCAGGGCTATGTCACTGGCGCCGAAACCGGGATCATACTCATCGAAACCGATGCTTAAAGCCAGGGCCGTGACCTGGGAGAGGAATCCCCCGGCGCTGGTGTTGGTGCTCTTGCCGGGATCAATATAACTCTGATCAAGCGCTCCAACCGAGCCACCTTCGGGAAGGAAATCTTTGATGGAAGAGGAAGAGTTATAGGTCACGGTGTACATGTCTGTACAGCCGACCACCAGGCCGGACGGAAAAGCATCATCGAAGTTTGCCGCGAGGTATTGCCCCGGTTCGCCCTTACCACCCCAGCCGCCCTGGGTCTCCGTGCGGAAGTC
>JALGZU010000453.1 GCA_025774735.1 candidate division LCP-89 bacterium
CGTTATTTTATTTTCTGCCTGCAGACGCAGGGTATAGACACCTGAAGAAAGATCCACACCATCGAAAGTGATTTCGTAATTTCCCGCATTCCGAGTGCGATTCACCAGGACGGCCACTTCCTGTCCTAAAAGATTGTGCACTGTTAGCGACACCTGCCCGGCCTCTGGAATGCTGTAACTGATCCTCGTTCCCGTATTGAAAGGATTAGGCGCAGGGGGTTTCAATTCGAAGACGTACGGCACGGGCGGTGGTTGGGGAGGTTCGGGAGGAACCAGGCTGTCTGCCCAGGTGATCACCTTGCAGTAGATGTCCCCCTGCCCGCCCGCATTGCGGAAATCCGTCCAGGTGAAATAGAGCTGATCTTCCGGCCCGAAAGCCACAGCCGGTTCGCTCTGCTGGATCCCCGGCGGATCGCTGTTGACCTTGAATTCTTCGCCGAAGAAGCTCCCGTCCGGATTGAACTTGCGGCAGTAGATGTCGCCCTCGTCATCCCGTGCATCCTGCCAGGCGACGGCGAAGTTGCCGGTTTCGGAAACGGCTAAGTCCGGGTCACCGGTGGTAAGTGCTTCCACAGAGCTGATCACGGCTGGATCACCGATTAGATTACCGTCGGAGTCGAATTGCTGCAAGTGAACACTGTCACTTTTAATCCAGGCAAGCCAATAACCGTCGGGGGATTTCTCTAAAGCTGGGGCACTGCTCACATACGAATCAATCTGAACCTGGTCCCCTATAAGTTCCTGGTAATTGTATCCAATTTGGATATAGATGATATTGTAAACTTGCCAACATATTATGAACCTGCCATCGTCACGCAGACTGATGTCATATAATGGATTCTCCCAGATAGTGGGGCCAACTTGAATGTAAGGATAAAGGGCGGTGAATATTTGGGAAAATGCCTGACAGTAGAGCTGATAATAATAGTATCCCGGCTCTAATTCCGTATAATGCTTCCAAAGGTGTATTAAATGATCACTACTGTTGATGTCCAGCTTTGGAATCCAATCCCCATAAGGACCCGGATTGCCTCCAAATCCGAAATTGGTAACCTGTCCACTCCACGAAGGTCCAGAGTACGTCGTTCCCAGAACACCCCAACCAAGAGGCCAAACAACTAAGGCCTGATCATTACCAGTCTTTTCAATCGTTCCCGCGCTGGTTATCAACGGGATGAGATCTTCATTCATAGAGACCAGCGTGTCTGGAGAGGAAGGCATGCCCAGCGCATCGAAGTGCCGCGTATAGACCTGCGGTTTAACGCAGAACCGGTTATTGTAAATCAACCTGAAAGAGCCGTCCTGGTGTACGCAGATATCCGGTTCATTCTGTGGAGTCCCGAAGTCAGGTTCGGAAACCCAAATAATCTGCTGGGAAGAATCCAATGTACTGATTTCATACTTACGTAATCCTACATATTCAATTGAGAAAGTGTACAGGCATTCATTATCGTTTAATTGATATAGATCGTAATTCCCGGCAGTAACGAGTCCCCACGGAACGATTTGCCCCACCGCAGAAGAGTACAATCTATTATAGTAGTCGTCCCAGAAAAATCCACCCATCGCGTATCCGTAATTGTGGACGTAGTCTATGCTCACGTACTGATTATCCGGGAGTGATATAACATCCGGAAAAGTTGAAGCATATAACCACCAAGTACTTCCCTCACCGTAATCTTCATACCAGTGTCCTATCTGTATTGGATCGTCCTGTCCAGTAGCCATTGAATCCAGGTACGTGATATAAATGTATTTTAAAATTGCAGGGGGTATTACAGATACCCCCACATTTGAGAATTGATAGAGTAGTCCGGATCCTTCGGAGGAAAATCTAACTTGTGAGTTTCCGACTTCTTCTACCGCACCGGGGGGCGTCATATCGAATACGCTGCTAATAACAGTGCCAAATTCATCTAACCATCGCGCTCGACTGCACCGACCATCTGTCACCCAGGACACCAGCACCCGCCCGTCCGGATGGTTCTGGCATTCCAATCCCAATATGCTGCCCGCACTATCCGGCCTGATGGGGAAATTGCCGCCGATCAGATTGCCGTCGAAATCTACAATCTGTGACCAGATGGCACTCGTATCCCGTGCGTCATACCAGACCAGGATGTAACCGTCTGCAAGAGCGGCAATATTCAGGCTTTCTCGGATGAGATCTTCGTAATTATCCTCCACCCGCACCGGCTGGCTGACGGGATTTCCCGCCGCATCCAGCGAGCGAAAGAGGATGCGGTTCGGTTCACGCTCTTCGATCCAGGCCGCGCCGATACCGTTCGGACTGATCGCCAACCGGAGCTGCTGGCAGTCGTACGTCCCTTCACGGATGTTTAGATACTGCACGTTTCCTATGGTCTGCAAGTCGTAGTCGAAGAGCTGCAGAGCCACGTCCCAGTTGACCGAATCCCGGAAACTCAACCAGGTGGTATAGATCGTTTCCGTATCCCAATCGGCTACTGAATAAGGGCTGTTCTGTGGCGGGTGCCCCGGGGGCTCAAGGTTGACCTGGAAGTCGTCGAGGATAGTATCGGCGGAGGCGAATCGAGGCAGAATGAAGACGAGTGGTATTAAGAGTAAGGCGAAATGACATTTATGCGTGTACATGAACACTTCACCGGTCATAAAACATTCACTTCAACAAAACCAACTTCTGATGAGTTATTTTATTTTCTGCCTGCAGACGCAGGGTATAGACACCTGAAGAAAGATCCACACCATCGAAAGTGATTTCGTAATTTCCCGCATTCCGAGTGCGATTCACCAGGACGGCTTCCCAGCAGATTGTGAACGGTCAGCGACACCTGCCCGGCACTGGGAATGCTGTAACTGATCCTCGTTCCCGTATTGAACGGATTAGGCGCAGGGGGTTTCAATTCGAAGACATACGGCACGGGCGGTGGTTGGGGAGGATCGGGTGGGGCAACACTGTCCTCCCAGGTGACCACCTTACAGTAGATGTCCCCCTGCCCGCCCGCATTGCGGAAATCCGTCCAGGTGAAATAGAGCTGATCGTTCGGCCCGAAAGCCACCGCAGGTTCACTCTGTAAAACACCCGGCGGATCGTTGTTGACCTTGAATTCTTCGCCGAAGAAGCTGCCATCCGAATTGAACTTGCGGTAGTAGATGTCGCCCTCGTCATCTCTGGCGTCCTGCCAGACCACGGTGAAGTTGCCGGTTGTGGAGACGGCTAAGTCCGGGTCGCCGGTGGGGAGGGCTTGATCAGAGCTGATTACATCAGGCTCACCGATGAGATTAGCATCGGCATCGAACTGCTGTAATCTGAGGCTGTCTAATCCAATCCAGGTGAGCCAGTAACCATTTTCTGACTTCTCGAGAGAGGGTGCACCGCTTATCCATTCAGCTATTAAGATTCGATCGCCTACAAGTTCATTATAATTAATACCGGGTAGGACATAAAGGAAAGGACAATATGGGTCTTCAATATAACAACTGAGAAATCTTCCATCATCTCTGAGTCCTACATCGTTACTATATGTCCAGTTACCCCACCATTCTGGACTGATTGCTATTTCTGGAAGATAATAGTTAAAAAGTTGCGCGAAGGATTGACAGAAAACCTGTGCGTCATCACCCCATGGGCCACCCAAAACAACATGCGTCCATATATTCATGACATAATCATAATTGTTAATGTCAAAATTTGGAATAAGCCAGCCAGATGCGCATCCATAATCATAGGTCTCCCCACACCAGCCGTCCTGAGTGAATAATGTGCCTCTGATGGAACCGTTTGACCAGATGATAAGAGCTTGATCAACACTTGTTGTTTTAATTCTACCTCCGCTCGAACTGGGGATAAAAGGAGGATCGCCAATAGAAGCAATGGTATCAGGAGAGGCGGGAATTCCTGAGGAATTAAAATTGCGTGTATAGAGGGCTAACCCATCATTTAGAAAATTATTGTAAATTACTCGAAAGTAACCATTTTGATGAACGATATGTCCGGGACGATTTTGTGCAACTCCAAAGTCCGGTTCATTTATCCAAACCATTTGTTCGCAGGAATCTAGAGTAGATATCTCATATTTGCGTAATCCTATTTGGCCTATGGAGAAAGTATACAAGAAAAGATCTGCATTTAACTGACACAAATTGTAATTTCCCCATTCAACTATTTCCGATAGTGTAATACTTAATCCCGCAACGGTCGAATGTATCGTGTTAGAATAGTAGTGGATACCCCACCCTACGTAATGGTTTAAAAGGGTATAAACATAATCACTATCGGGCAAGCAAATAATATCTGGGAATCTATTATGCATTTCTTCCGGTCCCATCGATCCAGCCCATTCACCAAGCCATATAGGAACGCCAGTCTGGATACCAATTGAGTCCAGATAGGTTAAGTAAATGTCACCCCACCAATAGCCGCCTTCATACTGATAAAGGATACCGCTCCCTTCAGACTCGAATCTGACAAGCGATTTTGCAAGCCCTGATATTGCACCTTCTTCAATCATCTCAAACACCCCCCCCATAAAAACCCCATCGGCATCCAGCCATCTGCCGCGGCTGTACTGCTGATCCGCCACCCAGGACACCAGCACCCGCCCGTCCGGGTGGTTCTGGCATTCCAATCCCAATATGCTGCCCGTGCTGTCTGCTCTTATTTGGAAATTGCCGTTGATCAGATTGCCGTCGAAATCCACTATCTGCCCCCAGATGGAACTCGAATCCCGTTCGTCGTACCAGACCAGAATGTAACCGCTCTCTAAAGCCGCGATATTCAGGCTGTCACGGGTGAAATCCTCATAATTATCCTCTACCCGCACCGGCTGGCTGATGGGATTTCCTGCCGCATCCAGCGACCGGAAGAGGATACGGTTCGGCTCCCTCTCTTCGATCCAGGCCGCGCCGACGCCGTTTGAACTGATCGCCAGCCGGGGCGGGTTGCAGTTGTAGGTTCCTTCGCGGATGTTCAGGTACTGCACCTCGCCGATGGTCTGCAGGTCGTAATCAAAGAGTTGCAGGGCGACGTCCCAGTTGACCGAGTCCCTGAAGCTCAGCCAGGAAGTGTAAATCGTTTCCGTATCCCAATTCGCCACGGAATAGGGGCTGTTCTGCTGCGGGTGGCCGGGCGGTTCGTGAAGGCGAGTGGTATTAAGAGTAGGGCGAAATGACATTTATGCTTGAACATGGCTATTGCCGTTTGTTAGCGTTTAATCACTTCAGCAGAACTAGCTTCTGATGCGTTATTTGATTCCCCATCTGCAGACGCAAAATATAAACGCCGGACCCGAGATCTGTCCCGTTGAAAGTGAGTTCGTAATTTCCCACATTCCGAGTGCGGTTCACCAGTACAGCCACTTCCCGCCCCAGCAGATTGTTAACGGTCAGGGAAACCTGTCCGGCCTCTGGAATGCTGTAACTGATCTTCGTCCCCGTATTGAAGGGATTCGGCGCCGGAGGCTTCAGTTCGAAGACATACGGCAGAGGCGGCGGTTCGGGAGGATCGGGCGGGATAACACTGTCCGCCCACGTCATCACCTTGCAGTAGATATCCCCCTGGCCGCCGGGATTTCGGAAATCCGTCCAGGTGAAGTAGAGCTGGTCGTCCGGCCCTAAGGCCACCGCCGGTTCGGATTGTAAAGCTCCCGGTGGATCGCTGTTGACCTTGAATTCCTCACCGAAAAAGCTGCCGTCCGGATTGAATTTGCGGCAGTATATGTCACCCTCGTCATCCCGTGCATCCTGCCACACTATGGCGAAGTTGCCGGTCGGGGACACAGCGAGGTTGGGATCGCCGGTAGAGATGGCGTCAGGCTCGCTGATAATGGTGGGATCTCCTATGAGGTTGCCATCTGCATCTAGCTTCTGTAAAAACGACTGGAAGCTTTCCGGATCGCCGGAATTTCCCTGGTTCCAGGTCACCCAATACTGGTTTTCTGATACACCGACGACCGGGGAGCCACAGTAATTACCATGATTTCCGGAAGAGATGCTGAATAAATCGCCCTGAAGCTGGTCATAATTCCCACACTGCGCGAGGATATATTGGGACAAACCATAGTCATTCAAAGCCCAGCATCCAAGAAAATTCCCATTATCCCGGAAGCCTAAGCTAAATCCATAAATGATGAGACCGTGATAGTATTCCGGTGTAATTACCAGCGCATTAGTGTAAATCGAGAACAGCTGCTGGAATGCCTGAGTAACTAGTTGCTGCGAAGGGGTCTCCCAACCTCCTTGCCAGACCCTCTTCCACAGCAGCATGGTATGATCTGAATTGTTTATAGCTACATCGGGCAAGGGAGAAGATTCAACCGAATAATCGCAATTATAGCTCGACACAGAATCCGCCCAAACACTCGTTTCGTATGTGGTTCCTAAAATGTCCCCCCCATAAGGCCAAATAACCAGAGCTAGATCGTCGCTGGTCTTTTCAATTGTTCCTGCGCTGGTCATTGCCGGGATTAGATCTGTATTCATAGAGACCAGCGTGTCCGGAGAGGAAGGACTGCCCTGCGCATCGAAATGCCGCGTATAAACCTGCGGTTCTTCGCCCAACCAGTTATTGTAGATCACGCGAAATGAGCCATCGGCATGAACACAAATATCGGATTGGTTCTGTTCAGTTCCAAAATCGGGTTCATAAACCCAGGTAATCACTTCTGATGAATCGAGAGTGCTTATCTCATATCGACGCAGACCAATGTATTCAGAGCTGAATGCATACATGAAGAAAGTCTCGTCTAATTGACATAGATCATAATTACCTACTCCGACCGCACCCCAGGGAAAAATGTAACCTCCAAGAACTGACGAATATAGTCTATTTCCGTATGTGTGATCATACCCTGCCTCCCAATGATAAAAAGTAATCGATGTATAATTGGTGTCAGGAAGGGAAATGACATCGGGGAAATAATATGTTGACTCAACCGCTATACGGTCTTCAGAGTAGTTCCACCAATATCCAACCTGTAGACGTTCTCCTGCCTGTGACGCTAAACTATCCAAAGGAGTTATATAGCTGTACTTATACATAGTTATAGAAACCCAAACGATCTCATCTGAATATTGGTAGAGCATGCCTGTTCCATTTATGTTGAATCTTACTAAGGATCTAACTAGGTCGTTATTTGAATACGGCTCAGCCATATCAAACACATCCCCCATAAAACTCCCATTTGCATCCAGCCACCTCCCCCGGCTATACTGCTGATCCGTCACCCATGACACCAGCACCCGCCCGTCCGGGTGGTTCTGGCATTCCAATCCCAGAATGCTGCCCGTGCTGTCCGGTCTTATCGGAAAATTACCACCCATCAGGTTGCCGTCAAAGTCCACAATCTGCCCCCGGATGGCACTCGTATACCGGGCGTCATACCAGACCAGGATGTAGCCGCTGTCCAGTGCCGCGATGCTTAAACTGTCCCGTGTGAAATCTTCGAAATTGTCTTCCACCCGCACCGGCTGGCTGACGGGATTTCCCATCCCATCCAGCGACCGGAAGAGGATGCGGTTCGG
>JALGZU010000454.1 GCA_025774735.1 candidate division LCP-89 bacterium
CGAAGAGATCGTAGAAAATCTGAGGGTCGGAAAAGAACTGAGCAACGATGTATTCAGCTCCCTCGTCAACCTTCAGTTTGAGGTAGTCTATGTCTGCTTCGGGGCTAACCGCTTCCATATGCGTTTCCGGATATCCGGCTGCTCCCAGACAGAAATCGTAGCGGTCTTTGATAAACCTCAGAAGGTCTGAGGCATGCTGCATGGCATCTGGATGCGGCTCGTAATCCTCATCCCAGGTTGGCTCATCACCGCGAACGACAAACACAGTCTCTATGCCTAGGTTCTTGAACTTCTCCATCACTGACGCGACTTCATCCGGGGCGAGACCAACTCCAGCGATATATGCAACCACACTGAAATGTTTCTCATTCTTCAACTTCTCTAGCAGTTCATATGAACCTTCGCGAGTTGAACCGCCGGCCCCAAAGGTGACTGACACATAATCAGGTGATATCGGCGTCAGCAAATCCAACGCCTTATCCAGGTTGGCAGCCGCCTTGTCGGTTTTGGGGCGTGAGAATTCAAAGGATATAACGGGGCGTGTTCTGCTTTCGTTATACAGACGTCCTGCGTGCATGAGCACCTCCGTTGTCTGGATCGCAAATCACGTAATCGCAAACTTTGTGTCACGTGGCCATTGTGAACTTAACGCCTTCCCCACATATCCTGGACAGCTTGGTGTCGGAGCAACATACTTGGCGAGAGAGTTTCAGGGACCGTTCATCGAATTGGTATCCATCTAGCCGTTCTCGAATGGTGAAAGGGGTGATGGAGTGAAAAGAATCCATACAAGAATGGGTGATGGCTACAGCCATGATATGACTGAGGCTGAAGTCATGGGAGATTTGGAAGAGGGAACACGAGATGCTTCCGAAAAGGGTGAGGTACCAACGCTCACAGAGGATGAATTGTCGCACCTGTTCGACATCATCAGTAGCCCGGATCGAACTGTTGGAGTGGAGTGTGGGAAAGAGGTAGTCCTCAGCTACGACTCGATGACCACCAAGCTCCAACGAGCCCATATCCCGGTAAGCCAACTTCAATCTTTGCATATGTTCGAAAGAGGATTAGGTGCCGACACCTTGGAGCTGGCTCATATCGACTACAGCTTCAAGCCGGTAAAACCAATCGTGCCGTTCGAAAAGCCGATATTGGAACAAGCGGTGCTGATGACCATTGCTCCATTGTTCTATGGTGCCATGCCCAATCTGGGCTTGTACAGTCAGCCGGATGGTCCTTGCGTCAATCCCGGCGGCCTCTTCCCGCAAGGAAAAATCGCCGAAGCACAGGCTTCTTACGAGGAGGCAGTGGAATACGCGGTCAAAGACATGGTGTATGTCGGTAGTCACATGTATGAAGCAGGCGCGGATGGAATCAACTTTGATACAACCGCCGCTGCCGGAGACGCAGAGTTCTTAGCTGCCCTTCTGGCGGTGGAGACACTCAGAAAGAAATACCCCGACATGTGTATCGAGATGGGTATGGCTTCGGAGTTTGTCCTGGGTATGCACGGAGGGGTGACGTACGAAGGCGTGCGCCTTGCGGGGCTCTATCCGCACCAGCAGTTGAAGCTCGCGGAAAAGGCGGGAGTCACCATATTCGGCCCTGCCATCAACATCGTCACGACTAGGTCATTGCCCTGGAATCTGTCTCGGGCCATAACGTTCACCAAAGCTTGTTCCGAGGTTTCCTCGATTCCGATCCATGGCGATTTGGGTATGGGTGTGGGGGGCGTCCCTTTGTCCATCACGCCTCCCATCGATGCGGTGTCGAGGGCGAGTAAGGCGACAGTTGAGATTGCCCGATTGGACGGCTTGTAGGTAGGCGTAGGAGACCCCTACGGCATGCATGCCACGCATGCAATCGCCTCGGGCATGGGCGGAATGCGCACCGCCGGAGATCTGGTAGCGCGCATGCAAATGTCCCGAGGGATGAGGATCGACGAAGCAAAGAAATGCGTGGCAGACAAGCTGGGGATTTCGGTGTCAGAAGTTTGCGATCCGGTGATCATGAGCGAGGTGAGGGAGGACCTCGACCTGGGACGTGTCAACGAGACTCCCGAAGTCGCAAAAGGAATTGACGCGAAGTTTAGAATCGCAGATGTGCTGGGTATTGAGATAAACTCGGTCAATCGGTTCAAGAGAAAAGTTGGCCTCTGAGTCGGCCACTTGTTGCCTACGGTGGTGGGATCGGTGTCCCAGGATGGGGAGTTGTTCTTGGCTGGGCCCTAGGCTGGTAGCTGATCTCCCGCCCATTCAATGCCCAGATCGATCAACTTGGCCGGTGTTGGAACGCCGTCGGCGGTCCAGCCGTTGATCTGGTAGTACAGATCTAGAGCGGTCTCGAATTCGGCCGGGTCGATTTTGACGCCGGCTGTTGGACCGGTACCCTCGAGAGCTTCGTAGAACTTCTTGGGGAGTTTGTCGTCTTTGCGACCGAAGCCCTCCCGAGCGTTGAAAACGCGCATCAGGTTCAGACGACGTTCGCCGACCTTCATCAACTCGAATAGACTGGTGTTCCAGCCGGTGATCGCATTGACCATTTCCACCATCTCCGTGGGGCCGTAGAGGGTCCAGGCGGGTCCCCAAACGAACTGGCACAACTCGAGCGTATCTAGAATGCTGTAGAAGATCTGCGTATACGCGGCAAAACGCACTTTCTCCGGTCCGAAACTCCCTTCGGGAGGCGGCTCCCTGAGGTCCAGTTCAGCCAGGCGATCGAGGTATAGCGGAGAGGTACCCTCTTCGTACATGGGATCGTGCTCGCTGGATTG
>JALGZU010000455.1 GCA_025774735.1 candidate division LCP-89 bacterium
CGGGTAGTAGCTGAAGCCGTAATTATTATAGGTGTAATAGGAATAGTTATTCTCCGCCATCACCCAGCCGACCACGTCGCCGTCCACGCCGAAGAGGCCGTAGGAACTCTCCAGGAAGAAGTCGTTCAGACTGCCGGTGGGATAGATGCCCGTGGAATAGAGCAGGCTGTCGAAGCTTTCGACGGCGATGGTATTGGGGATATCGGGAGTCCGGATCAGGATGGTCAGCGCCTGATCGACCTCGTCGGTGCGGTCGAGCTGTAAGGGAGGAATGCGGTTGGCATCCTCCGGGAAGACCGGGTAGGGATCGCCGGTCGTGGTTGAGAGCATGGTGACCGGATCGTACAGACCCGGCGCGGGGAGAATTTCACCCTGTGCGTGGATCATTTCAAACGGAATGATCGTGAATGCGAGTAGAGCCATCAGGAGCAGAAATCGTGTTGCAAAGTTCATGGTGTCCACCGTCCTTATTTTCAGTTGATTGGTTGTTCCACGTAGTCTATTTCATTACTTCATCAGCACCATTTTGCCTGAGGCGTTGAATTCGCCAGCAGTCAGGTTGTATATATATATCCCCGATGCCAGGTTTGATCCGTCGAAGGTAACCTCGTGGGTGCCGGCCTGCCTCAGCCCGTCAACCAGTTCCACCACCAATCGGCCGGAAACATCGTAGATAGACAGGGAAACTCTCGCGGCTTTAGGCAGGGCGAAGGAGATCGTCGTTGATGGATTGAAGGGATTGGGAGTGTTGGAAGGGACCATCGTTTTATCGCCATTGACCTTCTTTTGAAGGAAAGGGGTACACATTGCCTCACTCCAGGAATACCGGCTTCCCGTAAACGAATCGCCATCTCCCGCGAGTTTCTCAAACGGAAAATATGAAGAATCATATGTGACATGCGAATAAATTCCAACATACCATATAAAACTATATTCGCCTGGCGGAGCAACCGAGGGCACTGACTGCATGCGATATCTTTGAGCGTCGAAACCGGAATTCAGCATGAGTGTGATTGGATCAATGAGAGGACCTATAATGGTACCTCCAGGCAATATGGCCATACTCCAGATATCACATACAGTCAATGAATCCGAGTAATTATAAAGCGCAATCTCATAATTAAAAGTGCCACCACCCGACTGGATTTGAATAGGTGTTTCTCTGGGAGTCAGATTAATCCCAACAATGTCAGAAGGAATCTTGTAAACCGATCCCAATCCCACATCGCTAACATTCCAGAAATAGCCGCTATCATACAGTAATCCCATGGGTTGTATCACATCCCAGGGGATCGTCTCAATTACTGAACCATCGTTCGGGTCCATCCTGTACATGAATGGATCCCACTTATCGACACCGCAGAGACATTCTCCATCCCAGGCAATACCAAGTACACAATCATTGGGAGCACTGAAGGAAAAAAGCAGTGATGCATTTACAGGATCAATTTTCACTAAAGATCCATCTCCCCCATACTCGCTATACCACAGATAGTCGTCCTGAACGGTCAATCCCCATGAATTGGGATTGGTTGTCGGAAGAATGAATTCTTCGATGGTTGATCCAGAATTTGGATCGATTTTAAACAATCTGTAATTTTCTTCATTGACAGCCCAGAGGCAGGAATCAAGCCATGCCAGACCACCCTGACCACCTGGAGATGGAAAGGAATCGACCAGATCACCCATCGCTGTAAGCTTATAAATATAATTTAAGTCCGCGTCTTGATTCCAGAAATATTCGCCATCCCAGGCTAACCCACCCGGCCAGGTGCCAGGAGTTGGGAACTGAAAGTACGGATCATCAATTTGATTATTTTGTGGAGAAACCACATCTTTGCGATTTCCAGTTAGCGAATCCCCCCCATTCATTGGTTGCGCGGCATTCAGCGTAGCGGCACACGCGATTAAAATGGCACATTCCGAAATATGCTTAATCATGATGCCCTCCTAAAAATGATATACTTGACAGAGCTACTTCATCAGCACCATCTTCCCGCTGGCGGTGTAATCGCCCGCGTTCAGGTTATAGATGTATATCCCCGACGCCAGGTACGATCCGTCGAAGGTGACCTCATGGCCTCCTGGCTGCCGCATCCCGTCGACCAGTTCGATCACCAAGCGGCCGGAGACGTCGTAAGTGGACAGGTTCACCCTAACGGCTTCGGGTAGAGCGAAGGAGATAATCGTCGACGGGTTGAAGGGATTGGGGTAGGCCGGGAGGAGTATATATTCGTATGCATAGTTCTGATTTTGCGGTTTGACACCAACTTCATTCCCCAGACGAATCAACCAGATATCATCTCTGCCGGCGCCGTAGGAATTCGTAAATCCTACTGCGATGTAGCCTCCGTCCGAAGTCTGCCGAATACATTTGCCATAATCATCACCACTCCCCCCCAGCGTCTGGCTCCATTGCTCTATCCCCGAAGCGTCGGTCTTCAGTATATATAGGTCTTGATTACTCCCGGTACCAAGAGAAATATATCCCGCGACGATATACCCGCCATCACCGGTCTGTTGAACGCTGTAACCACAATCACCAAAGCTACCGCCATAGGTTTGACACCACTGTTCATTCCCGGATTCGTCTGTTTTAATCAGGAAGGCTTCCATCCCCGTGGGATCACCGAGGCCGGTATAGCCAGTGATGATATACCCGTCATCGCTGGTCTGCTGAACACTATAACCTTTATCGACATAGCCTCCAACAAAAAAGACCTGAGACCATTGTTCAGTTCCTGTTGAATCTGTCTTGATCAAG
>JALGZU010000456.1 GCA_025774735.1 candidate division LCP-89 bacterium
GAAGAAGCATGGCCTGGTTTCAAAAAGCAAAAAAGGGACTCACCGCTTCAGAGAAGGCTCAACTTCCCGATGGCCTCTGGATCAAGTGCGAGAACTGCGGAGAAATTATTTTTCGAAAAGAACTCCTGAAGAACGCATCCGTTTGTCAGAAGTGCAGATTCCACTTCCGTATTAACAGCCGGGAATATATAGAGATGATCGTGGATGAGGGATCCTTTCGGGAGTTCAATACCGATCTGGTCTCCGCTGATCCACTGAAGTTCAAGGATGTGAAGCGCTACCCGGACAGGATTCAGCAGGCGGTCAAAAAGACAGGTATCAACGATGCGGTTCGTACGGGGATATGTCGCCTCGATGAATGTAAGATTGTGCTCGGAGTGATGGACTTCAACTTCTTCGGAGGGAGCGTCGGATCGGTGGTGGGTGAGAAGATCGTTCAGGCAACCCAGCGGGCCAAGGATGGCAAAACTCCGTTTATCCTGGTCTGTGCTTCTGGAGGGATGCGGATGCAGGAAGGTTTGTTCAGTCTCATGCAGATGGCGAAAACAACTTGCGCTCTGGCTGAATTTGCAGAAGAGTCCCTGCCATTCATCACTTTGCTCACCCATCCAACCACCGGGGGGACGACGGCCAGTTTCGCTATGTTAGGTGACGTTATTCTGGCTGAACCCGGAGCCCTGATTGGCTTCGCCGGACCGCGCGTGATCAAGCAGACTATAGGACAGGATCTACCCCCCGGATTTCAGCGGGCGGAATTCCTACTGCAGCACGGCTTCATCGACATGATCGTCGATCGCACACGTATGAGGCAGACCCTCAGCCTGCTGGTGAAGCACCTGTACGATCCTGTCGAGTGAAAGCTCCCGTTATTTTGACACAGACAGACGACGATGAAAGTTTTGCTTTGCAATGATGATGGAATCCACGCACCAGGCCTGGCAGCTCTGGCGTCTGAGATAAAGAAATTTGCGGAGGTGATCGTGGTCGCCCCCGCCCGGGAGCAGTCCGCCATGGGGCATGCCATCACCATGACCGACCCCCTGCGCGCTGAAAAGTGCTACAAAAATGGCGAATTTTTCGGCTGGGGTGTGTATGGCACGCCGGCCGATGCGGTCAAGTTAGCCCTGTTTGCACTACTCGACGAACGCCCCGACATGCTGATATCCGGTGTCAATCAGGGATCCAATACTGGCATCAACACCATTTATTCGGGAACCGTTTCTGCGGCGACAGAAGGCCGCATGAATGACCTTTACTCCTTCGCGATCTCCCTGACTTCATACAGCCACAAAGATTTCGGCCCTTCCGCCAGGTTTGCTGCACGGCTCGCTCAGGCGATGCCCTCAATGAACCTTCCCAAGGGCGTCTCCCTGAACGTTAATGTTCCGGCTTTGCCGGAGATGGAGATAAAAGGCGTCAAGGTTACCCGACAGGGCATGGCCGTCTGGAACGAGATATTCCACCGCCGCACCGATCCCCGGGGGCGCGTCTACTTCTGGTTGGATGGAGAACTCCGGAAGGAAGAGGAGGACCCCAACATCGATGAACTGGCCGTGAAGGCCGGATATATCTCTCTCACGCCCATTCACTACGATTTGACGAATTACAAGGCATTAAATCAGCTCACAAAACAGGTCGATACGTTATTTTGAAATGGACTTACAGGAAACCATAATCATTCTCGATTTCGGGTCTCAGACCACCCAGTTGATCGCACGCAGGGTCCGGGAACTCGGCGTATTCAGTGAAATCTGGCTTCCGGATACATCCGTGGAAAAGATCGCAAAGGCAAATCCCAAAGGTCTGATCCTATCCGGGGGACCGGCCTCGGTTTACGCCGAAGATGCTCCACACCCGGATGCGGCGATTTTCGATCTCGGTATCCCCGTATTAGGGATCTGTTACGGTTTGCAGGTGATCGCCTATCTTCAGGGCGGCGAGGTCAGCCGCTCGGATCATCGTGAATTCGGGCGCACCCAATTGGAACTCATCGAAAAATCGCCCCTCTTTAACGGATTGGATCCTGTCCAGCTCGTCTGGATGAGTCATGGAGATCGCCTGCTCGAACTGCCGCAGGGCTACCATCCCATCGGCAATTCCGAGGGATCGCCTTACGCGGCCATAGCCAATACAGATAATGGCCATTACGGGGTGCAATTTCACCCGGAAGTTTCGCACACGGAACACGGGCGGGAAATCCTCAAGAATTTCGTTCGCAACGTCTGTGAATGCACACAGACCTGGAGCGCCAAGAGTTTTGTCGAGAAGAGCATCGAAAAGATCCACAATCAAGTCGGTCAAGGCCAGGTTATCTGCGGTCTGTCCGGGGGCGTCGATTCGTCGGTGACTGCATTATTGCTGCACCGCGCCATCGGCGATCACCTGCATTGCGTTCTGGTCGAAAACGGTCTCCTGCGTTTGGGCGAGCGCGAACAGGTCGAAGGGCTCTTTCGGGACCAGTTCGGCATGGATCTGCGAGTAGCTGAGGCAGAAGACCGCTTTCTGGAAGCCCTCGCCGGCATCGAAGATCCCGAGGAGAAACGCAAGATCATCGGGCGCGTTTTCATCGAGGTCTTCGAAGAGTCAGCCCGGTCCCTCGGCGATGTGGACTTCCTCGCACAGGGAACCCTCTATCCGGATCTGATCGAGAGCCGGTCCGCCTGGGGCGGCCCCTCGGCTGTGATCAAGAGCCATCACAACGTGGGCGGTCTGCCGGACCGGATGAATTTAACCTTGATCGAACCGCTCAAAGACCTCTTCAAGG
>JALGZU010000457.1 GCA_025774735.1 candidate division LCP-89 bacterium
CGGAACCGGTCGCAAAAAGCCAACCAGGCCGGCGCCTATGAGCTGTTCGATCTCTCGATCGATCCCTCGGAAAAGAAGGACCTTGCCGGGCTCGATGATTCGGGAGGAAGGAAGAAGAACCTGGGCGAGATGATGTGGAAGTGGCGGGAGAAGCTCAAGGTCGAGGTGGATGCCATCCGTCAGTTCAGCTACGACGAACTGGATCAGCAAACCCTGGATAACCTGAGAGCCCTCGGCTATATCGGCGGGGACGAGGGGAAGACCAGGAAAGATCCGTAAAAGCCTGCGGGGGATAAGGCCAGGGGAGAGGGAGATACACTATTCTACCTAGTTGCACCAGTCCAGATCGATTCGTATGTAATCCCACACCCAGTCGTTCAAGGGTCTGGGGGGATCGCCATACCTGAAATCCCACGCGCCGTGCGTGGCGCCTTCGAGGATATAGAACAGATAGGGAATGTTGTTGATCATGCATGCCAGGGCGATATCCTCGGCATGCCAGAATGGGATCTTATCATCTTCGGTCCCGTGGAAGAGCACGATCGGCGTAGCGTCTGCCATGTCGAAATGTTCTGAAAAATCGAAAAGGATCGGTTTCGGCGGCTGGCCGTGCTCCATGTTATAGCAGGTCCCCCAGAACTCGACACACACCTGTACGGTCGGATCTTCGAGGGGATTGTTCCACAAGGGAATCTGGCCGCCGGGGTAGTCCGTTGCGTATTCATCGGGATTGGTGATGCCCAGCATGATGGCGGCGCCCGCCCCTGAAGAACCACCATAGGTCGCGATTTTATTCTCGTCGACGCCTAAGAGATCCGCGTTCGAGCGAATCCAGCGGATGGCGGTCTTGGCGTCCACATAGGAGGCCCACTGCGCTCTGAGATATTCATTTTCACCGGAGCAATCCGGTTTGTCGGTGCGTATCCTGAAATCTATGCAGAAACAAACCATGCCCCGTGCAGCGAAAAACTTCGCCGCTTCCACGAAATGAATGGTTCTCTTGTTGAAGGTCCCGTTGCCGTGCACTCCGCCGTGAATGATCACCATGGCGGGCTTCTTCTCCGTGGAGGGTTCCAAGGGATAATAGATATCCAGCTTCAGCGCTTTCAAATAACGAACTTGAAATTCATCGAGGCAGTATCCCCATCCATAGGTGACATCGAATTCACGCCCTACGGCGAGTCGTTTCTCGCCGATTAACTTGGAACCAAAGGTCTGGCCATGACTCAAGCCGCAGCACACCAGGATGAACAGGCATAACGATCCCAGTAGTAGAATTGACCTCTTCTTTGAATTGTATTCAGGATCCAGAGTCATGTTCTTATTAAAAAGACGAAGCAAGGTACGCTCCATCTTCCCTCCATCTCATCAACCGTGATGAGTGATTATCTCAAGGCTTTTCATTCGGTCTTTACAGGAACGTATTTTAATTCAATGAAAATCAATGTCAAGAAACCGGATTCCAGTTATATTTAAATCCTTTTATTTTAAAAGGTTATGACGTTATCATTTCGCCGGGCCGGCGCAGGCTAGCGGCCCCAGCCCAGTTCCAGGTCTATAAAATCCCATACCCAATCGTTCAGGGGCTGCGGAGGGTTTCCGAATTCATAATCCCACGCGTTATGGGGCGCACCTTCGAGGGGATAGAACAGATAGAAGATCCCGTTCATAGCACATTTCATGACGACCTGCTCGGCATGATAGAAGGGGATCGTCTTGTCTTCGGTCCCGTGGAAGATCAAAAAGGGCGCCTTGTCGTTCTTGTCGAAGTATTCCGAAAAGTCGAAGAGGATCGTGTTCGGCGGATCTTCATCGTCCTTCACCTCGAAGCACGTTCCCCAGAATGGGATGCAAGCCTGAACACCGGGATCTTCATAGGGGTGGTTCATCTCGAGGATCGGCTCTCCCGGCCAGTCCGATGCAAAATCAAGACGATCGGTGATGCTCAGCATGATGGAACTGCCCGCGCCGGATGAACCTCCACAGGCGGCGATGCGGTCCCTGTCGATGCCGTAATCACTCGCATGGGCGCGGATCCACCGGATCGCGGCCTTGGCGTCCACATAGGACGCCCGCTGGGCTCTGAAAAATTTACTAGTCCCGTAGCAATGCGGTTCGTCGCCGCCCACCCTGAAGTCGATGGCGAAACAGACCATGCCCCGCCTTGCAAAGTAGCATGCCGTGTCGATAAAATGCGGCATCCGCTTGTTATAAGTTCCGTCACCATGGACCGCCCCATGAATGATGACCAGCACGGGCTTCCTCTGCGAAGGATGGTTCAAGGGGTAATAGGCATCCAGCTTCAAATCTTTCAGATAAGGAATCTGGTGTGCATTCAGACAGTACCCCTTCCCGTAGGTGATATCGTGATCGATTCCTATCGCATAATCGTACTCTTCCGGCTCTTCGGGCTCGGTCGCCCAGCCGGGATTCTGGCACACCAACAGGAAAAGGAAAATGAATCCCAGGAGAATGAAAGTTCTCTTGAATGAACCGCTCTCAGGACGTGGTAAGGCTGTAAGCAGGAAACTCTCAAGGACGGTGCGCACCATCTGCCTCCGCGGGATCGAGAACGAATAAATGGGCTTACAAAAGGCTTAAGAATCACACGTTAAAACACTTAATATATTAGTTTCCTTTGAGGAATCTGTCAAGCTTTCAGGCTTCAATCGTTTCAAAATTATTTTTTAATAAGAGGTTATGTCGGCAATCACGCTTCGGGGTCGTCGCGGCTCTCGCTGGCAACTAATCCGCAGCAGGGTG
>JALGZU010000458.1 GCA_025774735.1 candidate division LCP-89 bacterium
AAATTACTCGAACACGTGCGGGAAATTGTCGCCATGAGGCGCAACCGCCAGCCCCTGGAATGGCCTTCATGCGGGTCGGTTTTCAAACGGCCACCCGGTGATTTCGCCGGACGGCTGATTGAAACCGCTGGATTGAAAGGATTGTCACATGGGGGAGCGGAGGTGCCCCAGAAACACGCCAATTTCATTGTCAACCGTGGGGGAGCCAAGGCACAAGACGTTCTGGCGATCATAAAAAAGGTGAAGAAACGGGTGCACGAGGAATTCGGAGTTTTCCTCGAGCGTGAAGTGATATTGATCGGTTTTACCGAGGATGAACTTGAAGGGACGTAAACCCACAAGATCTCGCAAGCGGTCGAAAGGAAAAGGGTCCCGTTGGCCGGGTAGCCTGGCAATTGCCTTGGCGTTGATGGCGTTGATGCTCGCCGGTGGGTGGTTGGCCTATCCAAGTGTATGGCGGTATCTGGCAACCAAGGATGCTTTTAAAATCGATGAGATCTGTATTACGGGTGGCGACCATCTGAATCAGTCGGAATTGCAGGCTTTGATCCCGGATATTCTCGGAGTCAACCTGCTCGCCGTTGACTTGGCGGTGGTGGAAAGCGCGCTGATGAAACACCCCTGGGTGGATAATGTACGTGTGCATCGCCGTCTGCCTTCCCGGTTGGTCATTTTCGTCTGCGAGAAGGATCCGGTCGCTTTGGTAACCGGCACGAGCCTTAAGGCGCTGGATCGCGCAGGAAATCTCCTGCCCATGGAGTGCTGGCATGGAACCATCGACCTGCCCCTGGTACACCTGGCATCAGGCGATGATTCCAGGTCCCGGCGTGAACTGTTAAGAGACCTCAGCATTCGCCTCCAGGCCCTCCAGCGCAGGTTGCCCGTTGTCTGGCAGTTGATCTCAGAGATCTCTCTTGATAAATGTGACCAGATCGAGCTCTACACTTCCTGCAGCAGAACTCGGATTTTACTGGGAAAAAAACCGACATGGCAGCAGATGCTGAATTTATACACATTCCTGATCTATCAGGGCTCCTTTTCGGGAATGGATGACATTGAATTGGTCGATTTACGATTTCGAGGCCAGGTTATCGTGAGGCGCGACCGCCGGGATACCTGAATGTGACACCGCATAAATACCTCAAGAGGCCGTTATGAGCAACAGAAAGCGCCCCTCCAGCGACGGAGAAAAGAATGTGATTGTGGGGTTGGACCTGGGCACCGCCGAAACCAGCGTGATCATCGCCGAACAAGACGGTCATTCGCTGAATATTATCGGATTGGGGAGGAGCCCATCGACTGGACTGAAGAACGGGGTGGTGGTCAACATCGAACAGACCGTCGAGAGCATCATCAGTGCCGTTGAAGCCGCCGAACGGATGGCCAACACCAGCGTGCAGTCGGCCTATACGGTGGTTTCCGGGGACCACATCCGTTCAATTAATTCCAAGGGGATGATCGCGGTGGGAAGATCAGGGAACGGGGCGGGTAATAAAATTTCCCGTGAAGATATCCATCGCGTGGTTGAAACGGCACAGACTGTGACCTTTCCAGCCGACCGTGAGGTGCTGCATGTGATCCCTCAGGATTTCCTTGTGGATAACCGTATGGGATTCAAAGATCCTGTCGGTATCGTCGGTCTGCGTTTGGAAGCCAACGTACACATCGTGACCTCGGCGCAAGCCGCCGCCCAGACGATCCTCTACTGCCTGCAGGAAGCGAATATAGATCTTGAGGATTTCGTGCTGCAATCCCTGGCGGCCAGTTATGCGACCTTGTCGGAGGATGAGCGTGAGCTGGGTGTGGCGGTGATTGATATCGGCGGGGGGACGACCGATATCGCCGTCTTCGACGAAGGATCCATCCGCCATACGGCGGTGATCGGTCTCGGCGGGGAGAGCATCACCCGGGACCTGGCTCACGGCCTGCGCATTCCCCGCAACGAAGCGGAGAAATTGAAGATCGAGTCTGGATGTGCTCATGCCGGCCGGTTGGAAGACGACACACCTATTTTACTGCAGGCAGGAGAAGAGAGACCTGACCGTCAAGTCGCCCCGGACATCGTCTGTTCAATCATTCAGCCGCGAATGGAAGAGATCTTTGACATGGTCATCAAGGAACTGCGCCAGGCTGAATGTTACGGTAATTTGACCGCCGGGATGGTACTCACGGGGGGAGCGGTGCTGATCCCGGGAACAGTGGAACTGGCGGAAGAGGTATTCGCTCTGCCTGCACGGTTGGGGAAGCCGAAAGGAGCCAAAAGTCTAACTGAAGTGACGGACGCATCGAATTATGCCACGGCGGTTGGATTGCTGCACTACGGACTCAAGCAGCAGAACAACGAAATGCGCGGCCTGAGATCATCCCGCAAGCGCCGTAGAACAGCCGGAATCAACGGCCACCGCATCGATAATATCAAGCGCTGGTTCGCAGATATCTTTTGATGGAAATTTTGAATACTAATTGTGGATAGCGACTGAAAATTTTGAAATTTCAAAAATGAGTTATACAGACAACTCACAAGGGAGCGGATATGGAGGAACTTAAAATCAGGTTTGGGGACGATGAAAGCAAAAAAGCCCGCATCAAAGTTGTCGGCGTGGGCGGCGCTGGCGGTAACGCCATCAACGGCATGATAGAGGCGAATCTGGCCGGCGTGGAATTCATCGCCATCAACACGGATGTGCAGGCGCTGGACATGTCCAGAGCGTCAACCTGTCTGCACATCGGGCGGTCGGGCCTCGGAGCCGGTGCGGATCCT
>JALGZU010000459.1 GCA_025774735.1 candidate division LCP-89 bacterium
CCGGGACGCCGTCATGGAACACAAAATTATTCCCGCCACCTGGAAAACGAAGGAAGCCCTCCTCGAACAGATCCGGAACCATGAAGCTGACGGCTGGAGCGTCGCCGCGCTGGGAGACGTGTTCGGCAGCAGTCTGCTCGTGCTGACAAGGGGCGCTCACAAGTACGAACACGACGTTATCCCGGTGATGTTGAAGACGCGGGAGAAGGTGGAGGAGATCATTCAGGAAAAAGCCGCCGAAAATTGGCAGGTCGCCGCCATCGGCGAACATTTCGGCGGAGTGTTGATGATTTTGAAAAGGTTGGTTAAAGAAGATTGATGGAGTAGGGGCAAGCTGTCGATCTGAACGACATAGAAAAATATCTTCTGAATTATAAAGGATTAATCCATGTTGTTAGAAAACAAAAACGCCATCGTCACAGGCGGATCGCTGGGTATCGGCACCGCCATCTGCCTGGACTTGGCGAAAAACGGCGCCAATGTCGCCTTGAACTACCGCAAGCACGCCGATGAGGCGGAAGCCATCGCCAAGCAAATTCAGGACATGGGACAGAAGGCAATGCCTATCCAGGCCGATGTCTCCAAGTTCGCGGACGCCCAGGCCATGGTGGACAAAGTCGTCGGCGAATGGGGCCGGATCGATATCCTGGTCTGTAACGCCGGAGTCAACTGGGACGGCGTCATCTGGAAGATGACCGAAGAGCAGTGGGATACGGTCATGGACATCGACCTGAAAGGTTACTTCAACTACATCCGCGCCGCCGCGCCCCTGTTTCGTGAACAGCAGTACGGCCGCATCGTCAACCTGACCTCCATCAACGGTCTGCGCGGCAAGTTCGGCCAGGCGAATTACTCCGCTGCCAAGGCCGGCATCGTCGGTTTGACCAAGGCGACGGCGAAAGAATTGGGTAATAAGGGTATAACCGTCAATGCTGTGGCTCCGGGCTTGATCCTGACCGATATGATGGCCAAAATGCCCGACGAAGCCAAGCAGGCTTCTCTGAACGAGACCGTCCTGAAGCGCTTGGGCGAACCCGAAGACGTCGCCCACCTGGTCACCTTCTTAGCCAGTGACCTGGCCTGCCATATCACCGGCGAAGTGATTAAGGTTGATGGAGGACAGTATATTTAGGGATTAGGGATTAGCTGTTAGGGATTAGTTTTGACAGATGACATACAAAGTTTTCGGGATCTTCGGATTTGGAAGCTTGGTATTAAACTGGTTAAAGAAACCTACACGCTAACGAGCAGCTTTCCGAACAGCGAGAAGTATGGACTTGCCAGTCAGATGCAGCGGGCTGCTGTTTCAATTCCTTCAAACATTGCTGAGGGTCACATCCGGGCAAGTAAGAAAGAATTTAATCAATTCCTTAGAATTGCCACGGGTTCTTGTGCTGAATTGGAGACACAGGTAACCATCGCATTGGAATTAGACTACATTGGCAAAGAGTGTTTCGATAATATGATAACTACGCTTAATCATGAGTCAAAACAGATTCGATCGCTATCAAAAAAACTTACTAATCCCTAATCCCCTAATCGTATTTTTTAATTCAAAATAACAACTTAATCTGAATATACGAGGAGATAATGGAACTTAAAGACATTGTCGCTATATCGGCCTGCCGAACTCCGATGGGCAACTTCGGCGGTACCCTGCGGAATATGAACTCTTACGACATCGGCGCTGTAGCCGTGAAGGCGGCGGTTGAGCGTGCAGGAATTTCACCCGATCAGGTCGAAGACGTGATCCTGGGATCCTGCCGCCAGGCGGGTAACGGTGTGAATCCGGCCAGGACGGCTTCCGTCCTCGGCGGCATCCCCAAGAGTGTTCCTGCCATCACCCTCAATATGGCCTGCCCGTCCGGGATGCGGGCCATCGCCATGGCATCGCAGCAGATCCGTCTTGGAGATCATCAGGTCGTCTTGGTCGGCGGTTTCGATTCTATGTCGACCATTCCCTATCTGGTCAAGAACGCTCGCTGGAACGGCTTCAAGATGGGAGACCGCAAGCTCGAAGACGGCTGGTCGGATTCCGTGGACCGGGTCATCGGTCAGGGTATGGGGCAGACGGCGGAAAATCTGGTGGAGAAGTACAATATCTCCCGTCAGGAGATGGACGAGTTCGCCGCTCGTTCTCACGAGAAGGCTCATGTCGCCTGGGAAAAGGGCCTCTTCAATGACGAGGTCGTGCCCATCACTGTGCCTCCAGCATCGAAGAGGGATGAACCGAAAGAATTTACGAAAGATGAGACCATCCGCTACCCCGTGAATCTCGAGAAGATTGGGAAACTGCCGCCCGCATTTAAAAAGGACGGCTGTGTCACTGCGGCCAACTCCTGCGGCATGTCGGACGGCGCCTGCGCACTGATATTCACCTCTCGCCAGAAAGCTCAGGAGTTGGGTGCTAATCCCCTTTTCTCACTGATCTCTTACAGCCAGGTGTCCGTCGATAACGAGACAATGGGTGAAGGACCGGGAGTTTCGATCCCGGCGGCTCTCGAACGGGCTGGAATGAACCTGAACGATATGGACCTGATAGAGGCTAACGAAGCCTTCGCAGCGCAGATGATCGCCAACCAGAAAATGCTGAACTGGGACCCGGAGAAGGTCAACGTCAACGGCGGCGCCATTGCCCTGGGCCACCCCACCGGCATCTCCGGGGCGCGTATCGTGGTGACCCTGTACCATGCCCTGAAAAATCAGGATAAGGAATATGGTGTTGCCGGCATCTGCGGCGGCGGCGGTGT
>JALGZU010000066.1 GCA_025774735.1 candidate division LCP-89 bacterium
CACAGTGACGGATTTTTAACGGCGGCAGGATCGGGCGTGGCGACGGGTGGGCTGCCGGGATCGGCGGGTGTGCCGGAGGACATTACTCGAAATACCCTTTCCATAATATATAATGATCTTTCCAGCGTCGAAAGGGTCTTTAATAAGCGGGGCGGCGAGATCGCGGCGGTGATCGTGGAGCCGATTGCGGCGAACATGGGGGTGGTGTTGCCCCGTGATGGATTTCTGGAGGGATTACGAAATTTGACGACAAAGTACGGTACGCTGTTGATTTTCGACGAGGTGATCACCGGCTTCCGGGTGGCTCGAGGGGGTGCCAGCGAGCTTTACGGCGTGATTCCTGACCTGGTTTGCCTGGGGAAGATCCTGGGCGGCGGTCTGCCCACCGGCGCTTTAGGAGGGCGAGGGGAAATCATGGAGAAGCTGGCTCCACTGGGTGACGTTTACCAGGCCGGAACCCTGTCTGGGAATCCGATTTCTGTGGCTGCGGGGATCGCGACGCTGAAGGAACTGAACCATCCCGCATTATATACTAACCTTGGAAAGACGACGGAGCTGTTGGCGACGGGATTGCGCGAGAGATTCGATGCGGCGGGCATCCCGGTACAGTTAAATTGGGCGACGGGATTGTTGACTGTTTTCTTTTCAACAGGTTTGGTGACGGATTTCAGCTCTTCGAAGGCGAGTAACGCGGGCATTTTTTGCCGTTTTTTCAAGAAAATGTTAGAAAACAACATCTATCTGCCCCCTTCTCCATTCGAAGCCTGGTTTCTTTCCACCCAGCACGGCGATGAAGAGACGGCAGCGACGCTGTGCGCCGCGGAGGCGTCTATCGAACAGATTAAGACGACTATAACGTAGATTATTGGCATTCATGCCAGTAATCAACAGCTTCAGAAAAACTTCCCAAAAGACTCCGAAGTATCGGTAATTTTTCCCCATTAAAGAAGCGAAGAGAAATTTTTCACTTATTTGCTTGACATTTCCGGTTTGGTTTGCTATATTTATAACAACTCGAGGACGTGAAAAATATCACTAACCCTGTTAAGGATTTGACATCCTATACAGCCGAGCAAAACAACACTCTATAAAGAAAAACAAATTTAGTATAGCAAGGAGACACCATGGCGGACGATCTTCCAAAAACGCCTCAACTCGACGAGCTGGAAAAGGGTCCCTGGCCGAGCTTCGTCACAGAAATCAAGATGGCCGCGAAGAAAAGTGCGGCGTCCCGAGATCTCCTGGGTCTGCTGGAGCAGTCCTACGACGAGAAGATCGGGCACTGGAAGCACGGCGGCATCGTGGGCGTGCTCGGGTACGGCGGCGGGGTCATCGGCCGTTACTGCGACGTGCCGGAGAAATATCCCGATGTAGCTCACTTCCACACGATGCGCATCCACCGAGGCTCTGCGCAAGGTTTGCGACATCTGGGAAGAGCACGGATCGGGGATCACGAACATGCACGGCTCCACGGGCGACATTATTCTGTTGGGCACCACCACGGACAACCTGGAGCCGACGTTCGAGAAGCTGACCAAAGCCGGCTTCGACCTGGGCGGATCGGGTTCCGACGTGCGGACCCCATCCTGCTGTTTAGGCCAGAGCCGCTGCGAATGGGCCTGTTACGACACCATGGCCACCTGCCACGATTTCACGATCGACTTCCAGGACGAGCTGCACCGGCCGGCGTTCCCGTACAAGTTCAAGTTCAAGTTTTCGGGCTGTCCGAACGACTGCGTGGCATCGGTGGCTCGCGCCGACCTCTCCGTTATCGGAACCTGGCGCGATGACATCCGCATGGACAAGGGTGCCATCACCGAGTACGCCTCGAACGGCATCGACATTCAGAAAGAGATCGTGGATCTGTGTCCAGCCAAATGCATGGAATGGGACGGCAAGGAGCTGAAGATCGATAACAGCTACTGCCGGCACTGCATGCACTGCATCAACGTGATGCCGAAAGCGCTGCGTCCGGGCACGGACACGGGAGCCTGCATCCTGATCGGTTCGAAAGCCCCCATCATCGAGGGTGCGCTGCTGTCTTCGGTGCTGTTCCCCTTCATCAAGATGGAGCCTCCTTACAAGGAATTGAAGGACACCATCGAAGCGATCTGGGATCTCTGGTGTGAAGAGGGCAAGAACCGCGAGCGCATCGGTGAGTTCATCCAGCGCGTGGGCATGGGTAATTTCCTGGAAATGATCGAGATCGACCCCACTCCCGAAATGGTCGCGTTTCCGCGCGAAAATCCGTACGTCTTCTACGAGGAATACTTCGAAGAAGACGACGAAGAGGAGGAAGGTTAGGAGTGCGGATTACAGATCATCCATTCAATGCAAGAAATTAACCAGCTATAAAGGAGCTTTCTAATGGTTGACATGAAAGATAGAATTACCGATATAGGCCCACCGCATTACGAGCAGTTTCTGCCACCGGCCATCAAGGCCAACTACGGCAAATGGAAGTACCACGAGCAGGTCAAGACGGGCGTGCTGAAGCACGTATCGGAGACCGGCGACGAGGTTTACACAGTGCGGGCGGGCGGATCCCGGCTGATGAGCGTCGAAAAGATCCGTATGATCTGCGACCTGGCCGACAAGTACTGCGAAGGGCATTTACGCTTTACCAGTCGTCACAACATCGAGTTCATGTTCACCGACGAGAAGAACATCGAGCCGTTGATCGCCGATCTGAAGGCGATCGGGCATCCGGTGGGCGGGACCGGCCCGGGCATCACCAGCATGGTGCACACCCAGGGCTGGATTCACTGCCATTCGGCAGCGACGGACGCTTCGGGCATCGTCAAGGCGGTCATGGACGAGGTGATCGGGCACTTTGAGAATGCGGACCTGCCCGCCAAGTGCCGCATCGCGCTGGCCTGCTGCCTGAATATGTGCGGGGCCGTGCACTGTTCGGACATCGCCATTCTAGGCATCCATCGGCGTCCGCCGAAGGTCAACTACGCGACCCTGCCGAAGCAATGCGAGATTCCCAATGTTGTGTCGTCGTGCCCGACGGCAGCGATAAAGCCGGCGATGATCGATGGCAAGCAGTCAGTAGAGATCGACGAGGACCGCTGCATGTTCTGTGCGAACTGCTACACGGTTTGCCCGTCCCTGCCTCTGAACAACCCGTTGAACGACGGCGTTTCCATCTGGGTGGGCGGCAAGGTCTCCAACGCCCGTCACGAGCCGATGTTTTCGAAACTGGCCGTGCCGTACATCGAGAACAATCCTCCACGGTGGCCGGAAGTCGTCGAGGCGATCGTCAACATTATCAACGTCTGGAAGGACGACGCCCGCAAGTACGAGCGCATCGGCGAATGGATCGATCGCATCGGCTGGCCGAAGTTCTTCCAAATGACCGGCATCGAATTCCAGAAGGAACACATCGATGACTTCAAATTCGCCGGTTTGACGTACAAACGTTCCGTGCATCTTACCTATTAGAGAGGTCACGAATGGCCGACATGCTAAGCGTAGACGAAGTCGCTAACGCTATGTACGAGATGATCAAGGATGCCACCGGCCTGAGGAAACTCAAGCCGATGGACCTGACCAAGAACATCATAGAAGCGTACGGCGACCGGGTCGATAAAAAACTCTGCAAGGCCGCGATCAAGGAATTGATCAATTCGGAAAAGTGTGTGTACACCTATTTCGGGGGGAGCTACGTCGAGCTGACTCCCGAAGAGGGTGCAGCACCAAAATAGCCCGAATTCACCTTGACCGGGCCTCCAAAGCTACATGTCTGATAACTTAACCGTTCCGCGCATCGTCATCGCGGGGACGGGCGGAGATTCAGGAAAAACCCTCGTCTCCATGGGGCTGGCCGTCTCATGGAGACGAGCCGGCAATAGCGTCGCCGTATTCAAGAAGGGTCCTGACTACATCGATGCGGCGTGGCTCGAATACGCTTCGGGCTGCAAGGCGAGGAATTTAGACACCTACATGATGGGCGAGGAAGGGGTCCTGAACTCCTTCTTTCGCAACAGTGTGAACGCGGATATCTGCCTGATTGAAGGCAACCGCGGGCTCTTTGACGGGGCGGACACCGAAGGGACTCACAGCACAGCTGAACTGGCGAAGCTGCTGAAGACCCCGGTGATCCTGGTACTCGACATCACCAAGGTCACGAGGACGGCTGCGGCTGTGGTCCTGGGCTGCCTTCAGCTCGACCCGGACGTCGAGCTGGCCGGGGTCATTCTGAACAACGCGGCCGGAGAACGGCACGAAAAGGTCGTGCGGGCGAGCATCGAATCCATCACCGGCATTCCGGTACTGGGTGCGATTCCCCGAATCAAGGATCGAGATTTACTCCCGGACCGGCACCTGGGGCTGGTTACACCTCAGGAGCATCCTGACATCAACGGCGTTGCGGAGAAGACCGCCGAGATCATTGACAGTTATACGGACGCAGGCCGAATTCAGAGCCTGGCTGAAGCGGCACCGGCCTCCAGCGTTGATGTCTCCCTTCCAGACGCAGACGTTACTCACGAGAGAACGGTGCGCATCGCCTATTTCAGCGATTCCGCTTTTACGTTCTATTACCAGGACAACCTGGACGCGCTGGAATCAGCCGGAGCGGAGTTGATCCCGGTTTCATCGCTGAAGAGCGACACACTGCCGCCCTGCGCCGGTCTTTATATCGGGGGCGGCTTTCCGGAGACCCACGCTGAGCGGTTAGCGCGCAACACGGCTCTTTTAGAATCAGTCCGGACGGCCGCGGAGGAGGGTCTGCCGATCTTCGCGGAATGCGGCGGGTTGATTTTCCTATGCCGCTCCATCACTTTTAAGAATAATACTTATCTGATGGCGGGGGTTTTCCCGCTGGATCTGGGGATGACGGCAAGACCTCAGGGGCATGGGTACATGGAGGTAGAAGTCGACGCCGAGAATCCCTTTTTCACGCCGGGGGACGTTCTACGGGGGCACGAGTTTCATTACAGCCAGATCAGCTCCGGCCTGGAAGGGATTAAGAGTATTTACACCGTCCGGCGCGGTACGGGGTGCAGCCAGGGCCGGGACGGCTTGATCCACAAGAGCGTATTAGCCAGCTACCTGCACCTGCACGCCGGGGGCGCTCCTCAGTGGGCATCAAACTTCGTCAACCTGGCAATGGATTATCAAAACAACGAGACATAGACATGCCGAAAGTCGTAAAAAGAAAAAAGAAGGGGATTCGATCATTTTCCAGTGGAGGATCAGCGGTAGAGTCGTCGCCGCTCCGACCTAAAAAAATAGAAAAGATGGCTCCGTGCCTCGACGGCTGCCCAAACGAGAACGATATCCGGGGTATTATTTCTGCTCTGAACCTGGCGGAGAAGCACGGGCGAACTCGCGAAGAGTCTTACATGGACGCCTGGGAGATCGTGGCGAAGACGAACCCGTATCCGGCGGTCTGTGGCCGGGTTTGTCCGCATCCCTGCGAAAGCAGCTGCAACCGTCAACACAAAGACAGTCCCGTGGCCATCAACAACCTGGAGAGATTCATCGGCGACTACGGGCTGGAGCACAATTTCCAGTTTTCGAAACCGACAGAGAAGCACGACGAGAAGATTGCCGTGATCGGCGCCGGACCGGCCGGGATGTCCTGCGCGTACCAGCTGGCGAAGTTGGGCTATCCCGTGACGGTTTTCGAGGCGTTCCCCAAGGCGGGCGGGATGCTCCGTTACGGTATTCCGGCCTATCGTCTCCCCCGTGAGATACTGGATGCAGAGACTCAACGCATCCTAGACCTGGGCGTGGAATTGAAGACTGACACGGCGATCGGCAGGGACATCCCTTATAAAGATCTGCAGAAGGAATACAAAGTTATCTTCGTCGGCATCGGAGCTCACCAGGGCAAGAAGCTGGGATTGGACGGTGAAGATGCGGACAACCTCTGGACCGGGACGCATTTCCTGAACAAAATCAACTCGGGCGATAGCATTGATGTGGGAGACCACGTGGTGGTCATCGGGGGCGGGGATACCGCGGTCGATGCGGCGCGCGTTTCCCGGCGGCTGGGCGCCAAGGTGACTATCCTCTACCGGCGCACTCGCACGGAGATGCCCGCCATCGACGAAGAGGTGGTCGGCGCCGATGAAGAGGGAGTCGAACTCGTCTTCCTGGCTGCTCCCAAGGAACTCAAGAGGAATAACGGACGCGCCACTGGCATGATCTGCCAGCGTATGGAATTAGGCGAACCGGACGATTCGGGTCGGCGGCGCCCCGTTCCAATCGAGGGGGACACCTACGAGATGGACTGCTCGACGATCATCGCGGCGATCAGCCAGGAACCCGATTTCGCAGGATTCGAGGATTTACGTGAAGGCCGTAGCTGGATCAAGGGTGACGATCGCGGGCACACGCTAGTGGAAGGCCTCTACACCGGTGGCGACGCCATGGACCTGGGCTTGGTTACCATTGCCATATACCAGGGCCGGCGCGCGGCGGATACGATCCACCGTGAGCTGCGCAGCCTGACGCTGTCGGAAGACGAAAAGGAGAAAATCATCTCGCACGAGAAGATGCTACTCACCTATTATGAAGAGGCTGTCCGCCACGAAGCGCCGCACCTGGATCCGGAAATCCGGTTGAAGGACGGGGATGCGGAGATTGCGAGTACTCTGACAGTTGAGGAAGCTCTGGCCGAAGCGGCCCGCTGCATGACCTGCGGGACCTGCGCCGAGTGCGGCCAGTGCTGGTCTTACTGCCAGGACGGAGCCATCAAGAAACCGGTGATCAAGGGCGAGCCGTACACCTTCAAGATGGAGTTCTGCAACGGTTGCAAGAAATGCGAAGAACAGTGTCCTTGTGGTTATATCGAGATGCACTTATAATCTATAGAAGACAGTAAGAAAGATTCAGGAGGAATATACCGTGCCAACATTTACCTGGGAAGACGTTGAGCTTCAAGTCGACGAAGACGGTTTCATGGAAGAACCGGAAGCATGGAACGAGCGAGTGGCATTAGCCTTAGCATCAACTGAGGCTGTCGACGAGTTGACCGACGATCACTGGAAGGTCGTCAACTATCTGCGGGAATATTACCAGCAATTCGGTATTGCGCCGATGATCCGCAAGCTCTGCAAGCAGTCCGGATTTTCGCTGAAAGAGATCTACGACATGTTCCCCTCAGGGCCGGCGAAGGGCGCCTGTAAAGTCGCCGGACTTCCCAAACCCACGGGTTGTGTATAGCATTACCCCCCCACCCCCGCCGGTTACGATAGACTTACCGGCGGGGGTGAATTTCATACACACCTGATTACTTAAAGCTATTTCGTTCTGTGTGTATCTCGAGAGGATCTTGCTAACTTTTTCCCCAAGATCCGGGAATCAACTGCGCATCAGTATACCTCTACATGCTCCTCAGATGAGATCTGAAGCCTCAGAGGGGATGATCTGTCTCCAGACGGGCATTAGAAGGCTGCAGTCATGAAACTCGACGACTTGCTGGAACAGAAGAAAGAGACGATCAAGGCGCGCTGGCTCGAGCTGATCATCGAGACGTACCCCGCCGAGTCGCGCCATTTTTTCAAGAAACAGAAGAACCAATTTTCGAACCCTGTTGGAGCAGCTTCGGCGAGACTGGTCGAGGCGCTTTATGACGCTCTACTCCATGATGGGGATAGCGATGAAGCCCGGACGGCTATGGACGATTTCGTGAAGATACGCGCAGTCCAGGAGTTTACCCCTTCAGAAGCCATAGCTTGCATCTTATTCCTCAAACAGGCCATCAGGGAAGCGGTATCAGCTGACAATCTTGATACCAAAGCTCTGGCGGGCGTCGAATCCCACGTCGACCGTTTTCTGTTAGAGGCATTCGACAGTTACATGGCATCCCGTGAGAAATTGTACCAGATCCGGGCGGACGAGTTGAAGCGACAATCCTTCGTCGCTCTGCAGATGATGAACAATGATTTCTCGAAGCGGGATCGCGGCGACAACCATAGATCATAATCTCAAGAAACGATAATCCCACAGCGGAGGTGACTACAGATGAGCCTCTGGTTTTCCATCTTTGCGTTAGCCGTTCTAATCCTGATTCCCCTGCTCGGAAGCAGCATCACGGGCCTGCAAGGCTTTTTCGGGATCGTGGTTCCCTACGCGGCCATCATCACGTTCCTGGCTGGTTTCGTATACCGGGTGATGAGTTGGGCGAAGATTCCAGTACCATTTCGCATCCCCACCACGAGCGGGCAGCAGAAGACACACCCCTGGATCAAGAGCAGCCCCCTGGAGAATCCTCACAATAGCCGGGGTGTAATCGGGCGAATGGCGCTCGAGATCTTCTTCTTCCGCTCTCTCTTCCGCAATACCAAGACGGAGATCAAAGAAGGGCCGAGACTGACCTACGGCTCGAACAAGTATCTCTGGCTGGCGGGTATCGCTTTCCATTATTCTTTCCTGGTGATCTTCATACGGCACTTTAAATACTTTGTCGAGCCGATTCCCGCCTGGGTCTCCTGGATTCAGAATATGGACGGTTTCTTCCAGGTGAACCTGCCGATCATTTACGCCACGGACGCGGTAATTTTCGGCGCGCTGGGCTATCTCTTCTTTCGGCGGGTGGTCGATTCGAGGATGCGGTACATCTCCCACGCGGCGGATTACTTTCCCCTGCTGCTGATCGCCGGAATTGCCACGACGGGCGTGCTAATGCGCTATTTCATCAAGGTGGATATCGTGGCCGTGAAGGAGCTGGGCGTGGGCCTGCTGGCTCTGAGCCCGGTATTGCCGGAAGGAATCAGTCCGCTGTTCAGCATTCACCTGTTTCTGGTCAGCGTCCTGATCGCTTATTTCCCGTTCAGCAAGCTGATGCACCTGGGTGGCGTGTTTCTGAGCCCGACCCGAAACCTGGCGAACAGCAACCGCTCCAGGCGTCACGTCAATCCCTGGAATTACGACGTGAAGGTGCACACCTACGAAGAATACGAAGAGGAATTCAGGGACGTCATGAAGGCGGCCGGATTGCCTTTGGAGAAGGAATAACCATGTCAGAGGAACATCTGAAACCGGAAGAGATCATCAAGATCGATTACCGGGCTCCCAAGAAGGAGTGGACGGACCCGAGCATCGACTTCGAGGCAAAGAAAGGGAACTGGTGCTATTCAGGAGTACACGGTTCCCTGGAATACCTGGACCTCCCCGTGCCGAAGACGAAATGGGCGGCGACGGATGAGGACTGGGGGCTGCCCGAGAACTGGCAGGAGATCATTTTAGAGGGCCTGCGGAAACGGTTGGAGAAGTACCGCAGCCTGCGGATCTTCATGGACGTCTGCGTGCGCTGCGGCGCCTGCGCCGACAAGTGCCATTTCTTTCTGGGGTCGGGCGATCCCAAGAACATGCCGGTTTTACGTGCGGAGTTGCTGCGTTCGGTGTACCGCCGGGAGTACAGTTTAGCCGCCAAGATCATGGGGAAGATGGTGGGGGCGCGCGAGCTGACGATGCCGGTTTTGAAGGAGTGGTTCTACTATTTCTTCCAGTGCACGGAATGCCGACGCTGTTCGGTGTACTGCCCCTACGGCATCGACACGGCTGAGATCACCATGATGGCGCGCGAGCTGATGGCGGAGGTGGGGATTTCGATCGACTGGATCGTGACGCCGGTATCGAACAGTTTCCGTACGGGCAATCATTTAGGCGTCCAACCGCACGGTTTCGTGGACAGCCTCGAATTCGCTGCGGACGACCTGGAGGAGGTAACGGGCATCAAAGCAGAGGTTCCGATCAACCGGAAGGGAGCGGAGGTTCTCTTCATCGCTCCGTCAGCGGATTACTTCGCCGAACCGCACTATTACACGCTGTTAGGTTACCTGGCTCTCTTTCACGAGATCGGATTGGACTACACCTGGAGCACCTATACTTCGGAGGGGGGCAACTTCGGGCTGTTCCACTCCCACGAGATGATCAAGCGGCTGAACGCCAAGACCTACGCGGAGGCCAAGCGGTTGGGCGTGAAGTGGATATTGGGCGGTGAATGCGGTCATATGTGGCGGGTTTACCACCAGTACATGGACACCATGAACGGCCCGGCGGATTTTCTGGAGGTCCCGAAGTCGCCAATCACGGGGACGGTTTTCAAGAATGCGGCGTCAACCAGGATGATTCACATTTCCGAGTTCACGTCGGACCTGATCCGTCAGGGCGCTATCAAGCTGGATCCGAGCCGGAACGATCACTGGACGCCGACCTATCACGATTCCTGCAACCCGTCTCGGGCGATGGGCCTGCTGGATGAGCCGAGATATATCCTCAAGCACGCCTGCAACAACTTCGTGGAGATGCCGGAGAACACCATTCGCGAGCACACCTTCTGCTGCGGCAGCGGCGCCGGTTTGGGGACGGATGAAAATTTGGAGATGCGGATGCGCGGAGGCCTGCCGCGCGGCAACGCCGTGAAGTACGTCCGGGACAAGCACGACGCCAACATCCTGCTGTGCATGTGCGCCATCGACAAGGCGACTCTCCCCGCGGTTTGTGATTTCTGGGCACCGTCGGTGGAGGTGGGGGGCGTACACGAGATGGTCGGCAACGCACTGGTCATAACGGACGGCGAGGAGCGAAAAACGGACTTGCGGGGTCAACCTCTGAAGGGAAAGGAGGAATCTATCGATGCGTGACCGAGGCAAAATCATCATCGGATTGATCGTCTTTCTCATCCTGATGACGTTTCCGATCTGGTACAACGCCCTCCAGGGCGTAACTGCGATGGAAGATCCTGAGATTGCAACCAGAGACGTGCCCGGCAAAGACAAATGCGTCCGGTCCGCTGAATACATGCGCCCATTCCACATGGACCTGCTGAACGAGTGGCGCGACAAAGTCGTGCGCGAGGGCGAGCGTTACACCGAAGGACCTTACGGCGGCCAGATCGAGATGAGCTTATCCAACAGTTGCCTGGATTGCCACAGCAACAAGGAGAACTTCTGCGACCGGTGCCACAACACCCTGGCGGTGAATCCCTATTGCTGGGATTGCCATCTCACCAAGGCGGAGGTGAGCGGTGGGGACTTAGCGATGACTTCAGAGCCGGAGGAGGAGAACTGATGGGCATGGATCGGAGGAAATTCGTCAAAGTTGCGGGTCTGACCGCGCTGGGTTTTGCCGCGGGGCCGCCCATCAAGGTTTTCGGGGAAGCTGCTACGGGCGGCGACATCCTGGAAGCGCCGGAGAATTTCAGTTTACCGACACGGGCATTTTATCCCCCGAAGGAAGCGGGGCGCTGGGCGATGGTTGTGGATCTGAAGAGTTGCCGGAAGCACGAGGATTGCACGGCCTGTATCGACGCTTGCCATAAGACTCACAACGTGCCGGATTATGGCAATCCCAAGGACGAGGTCAAGTGGATCTGGAAGGAGCACTTCAGCCACGCGTTCCACGAGGCTCATCATGACTACATCGAGGAACATGTAAAGCACAGCAACGCCTTGTTGCTCTGCAACCATTGCGACAATCCTCCCTGCGTGCAGGTCTGTCCAACTCAGGCGACCTGGAAACGTGAGAAGGACGGCATCGTGATGATGGACTGGCACCGCTGTATCGGCTGCCGCTACTGCATTGCGGGGTGTCCATATGGATCCCGGAGCTTCAATTACCGCGAGCCCAAGAAATTCTTTGAGGAGCAGGGGATCACACCTCAGCCGGATTTCCCAGCGCGGACGCGCGGGGTGGTGGAGAAATGCACCTTCTGCGAGGAACGGCTGGCCCGCGGTCAATGGCCCAGCTGCGTTGAGGCGTGTCCTCACAACGCCCTGATCTTCGGCGATTTAGACAACGCCGACGACCCGGTGCGGCAGTTGCTGGACCAGCAGTTCACCCTGCGCAGAAAACCCGCTCTGGGCACTCAACCTGAAGTGTACTACATCGTATGAGGTCGGCATGATCGAGAAAGCTCTACAAGGCAGTAAGGCTTACTGGACACTGGTTTTCATTCTCCTGGCCATCATGGGCGTGGGCGGCCTGGC
>JALGZU010000460.1 GCA_025774735.1 candidate division LCP-89 bacterium
GTTTCCATACGCAGGTAGGTTTATGCGGGGTTTTACCTATTTATCAGAAGATCTGGTAAACCATCGTTACACGGTAGGTGCGTCGGATGTAATTCTTGATGCTGGCAACGATGGGATCGATTGACTCCGTTCTGCGCTGATCGTAGGTAAATCCAAATTCGAGATCGACATTCGATGAAGGCGAGAATGAGACATGGGGCTCGATGACGTCGCGCCGATCCTTGCGACCGGTGTGGAATTTATCCAGTTCGTAAGGCAGCTGGCTCTGATAGTAGCGATTGTAACGTTTATAATCGAAACCGATGCTCCACCCCCACTCATTTTCGACTGGTAGTGCATAATCGAGAGAGAACCGGTAGTGGTCTTCTTCGTAGGAGGAATCGCCGTATTCGGTATCTTCTTCGGTAGGATCGGGAGTCGTAATCGTGACTTGGTTGAAGCCGATATTATCGCTGTTTTTGTAAACGTAACCCAAGGAAACATCCAAGCCGACCGGCAAATCATAAGAGCCCGTCAGTCCCCAGAGGTTCGCCTCAGCGTCGTACTCGGTGAAGTATTCATTATAGTAGGAATATTCGCGGGCCAGCATGCCCTCAATCGAAAGAGATTTCAGGCGGTAACGGATCCGGACTGCAGGTCTGGACATGTCGTATTCGCAGCCGTGGTATTCGTTGAGATCCCGGTCTTTGTACACCCGGAGGTAATATCCGGGCATATAGGAGTACTGCAGGTAGAGATAAATCCGGTAGCGATAGTCAAACCGTGCCATTAAATAATGGTACTGGACATTCTTGATGTTATTCACGGAATAGAGGGACAGCCGGCCGGAGTAATAAGGTCTGAATCTAAAGGACCTGTTCAGTTTGAAGGTGTGATATAGCCGCAGTCCGAAGGTATTGATCCAGTCGTCCGTTGTCGTAACTTCAGAAGGGTAACTTTCGGTGTTGTTTTCGAAGCGGTCGAGATCCCGGGGCGAATACTTTAAAATGTTGTCGTCATAAACAGAGGACCAGACCAGCTTGACCGTTAGGGGAAATTTGGTCGCGGCCAGCGCATGCTTTGTCGTGAAAATGCCCGGAAGGACCAGAAAAAACACGACGAAAACAACGGGGATTTTTTTCATGGACTGCTATTGGTTGTTGATAAGATCATCTCGTGGTATGTAAAAGCGCAGCAGCACCGTCCGGTTGTTGTCTACAACCTCGAACTTGTACTCGTGTTTACCCCGGGGAATCTCTATGAAAAACTTTGCTGCATCGCCGACAACTTTCGTGGATATATCCCGATATTCAGCGACTTCGGATTGCTTCGACCGTAAGGGATAGATCTGTTTGACGAGCCCGTCCTCGTAGACTTGAATACGAAATTTCTGTTCGGTGAACATCGTCGGATCGAACTCCAACCGGGCCAGCACTTTTACGGACATCGGTCCGATGACGCTCAATTTCAGGGAGTCCTGCTCCCCTATACGGTAGTAGGATGTCTCGACCTCTTTGATAACCAAGGGCACCGCGCTGGTAAATCGCGCCGGTTCAAAAGCAACATTCTCCGGCTTCGATTCCACCTTCGTCGTCCTCTCATAGAAGCGGAGATAAAGCCGGTATGCTGCTTTGGAACCCACATAGAAACGATAAGTATGCTTGCCCGAGGGCACCTTCAGATAAATACTCCGTGAAGATCCGAGATGAATGGCAGGAGAATCGACCAATACCGCGGTGGGAGATGCGGTGGCGATTCGACGGAATTTATATTTCTTCTCTCCGTCACGCTGATACCGGAGGTAATAATTTTTCTCTCCGCTTGCTTCTTCACCAAATTCTATGCGCGTAAGCACTTTAAGTTGCGTCGGACCCTCCACCGTTACCAGAATTTCCTGACCCTTCTCGACGGAGTAGTAGTTCAGCTCTTTTCCCATGACCGCCACTTTGACCCGGGAAGGGCTTTTGTCCGGTTTGAACGACTTCCAGGTAAAGCCATTCTGAGCCTCAGCGGCGTTGAACGTCATAGTCACAGCCACAAAGACTACGGGAATCAACACTCGCAAGGATGACCGTAAAACGTTTTTAAAGTGCATCTCTATTCTCACAAAAGCAAAATCAAGGGTGAATTAGACCAGCGTATCCGGATCGACGCCCTCTTCGCGCAGACGGTACTTATCGCGATCGAGGAGCAGCACTGCCAGCAGAGCGCCGAACAGAACCACGATGGCGATCCAGACAACCGTTAAGTTATACCTTTCGACGGAAAAGATCTGCCCCGTTCCCACCGGCGGCAAGGGAACGGGCGCCCTAGGCAGGCCGTATTGGTCAGCGATATCCAAGACTTCCAGCAGATGAATAACGGGAGTCCCGTGCTCCCAGAATTCATGAATCAGGCCGCGCGCTGGATAATTATGGGGTAGATAGGTTTTACTCAAGCCGGGTGGAATCAAACTGCCGTTAACTGGATGTCCCAGTACAGAAATTCCGCCTCCCACATTAACGAACGCTACGTACCCGGGCGTGCCCCTGTGTTCCTGGTAGATCTCTCGCCTGTGTTGTTGAGATTCCTCCAGGGACTGGGCGGGGATCGGGGCAACATTATTGCGGGCAACGGCGGCTTCAATGGCAGCGCGGCCGGCCATAGACAGGGAACGGCCAATATCTTGCCCTCCGCCAGTGGAAGCCGCCAGGGTACGGTGCGAAATGATCCCCTCATCCACCAGGACGGTTTCCATGTCCAGATAGGTAAAATCCGGGG
>JALGZU010000461.1 GCA_025774735.1 candidate division LCP-89 bacterium
CTTAACGAACGGATTAAAACCATCGCCAGCGAAGCAGGGTACACGACCACGAAACGTTATAGTCCCGGTTACGGTGACTGGTCGATATCGGGACAACGAGAATTGCTCGCTGACCTGGGCGCCGACCGTATTGGAATCCAACTGACGGAAAACCACATGATGATACCGGAGAAGTCCGTTTCAGCCGTGATCGGAGCACGACGAAACGAGGAGGGGAGACATTGATTACGCGGGAAGAGTTCCGAGAACGAACGGAGCGGGAAATTATATTATTGGACGGGGGGTTGGGCGCCTTACTGCAGGGACAGGGTCTCGGCATCGGCCACGCTCCCGAGGAGTGCAATCTAGACCAGACCGATCTGGTTCTGCAGGCGCACAGGGCATTTGCAGATGCGGGATCGCAGATTCTGCTGACCAACACGTTCGGTGGCACGCGCATCAAACTCGACGAATACGGCCTGGGTGACCGGATTGCGGAGATCAACGCGTCGGCGGTGCAGATCGCCCGGCAGGCAGTAGAAACCAAACAGATCTGGATTGCAGGCTGCATCGGTCCCTGCGGAAAATACCTCAAGCCCGTCGGTAAGCTCGATTTCGCTCCAGCCTACCATACATTCGCCGAGCAGGTCCGGCATCTGGTCAGCGCCAAAGTGGACCTGCTGATCATCGAAACCATGTCGGACATCCGCGAAGCCCGCGCCGCCATGATGGCAGCGCGACACAACTTCGACGGTCCCATCATCGCTCAGATGACCTTCGCTGACGGCCGTAACACGGTGACGGGCACCGATCCCTTAACCGCCCTGACAGTCTTCGAGGCGCTGGATGCTGATGCCTTCGGTATCAACTGTTCGACCGGTCCGGAAGAGATTTACGACGCCATCGACGATGTGCTTCGGAAAACGACCTTACCGCTATCGGTGGAACCCAATGCGGGTATGCCGAGGATCGAAGAGGGTCGCACCTGTTTCCCAGCGTCTCCTGAGCACCTGGCCAAGTACGCCCGCAAATTTGCCGAGGCAGGAGTCAACCTCATCGGAGCCTGTTGCGGCGCCGGACCGAAACACGTTGAGGCGATGGCGGAGGCAATTCAGGGATTGAAGCCCCTGGTGCGCAAAATCGATCGCTGTCGGTCACGTTTGTCTTCTCGCGACAGCACGATTGAAATCTGCGCGGATCAACCGATCCGCATGATCGGGGAGCGCATCAATCCGACCGGGCGCAAGAAACTGCGCGAAGAGCTGAAAAACGGGAAGTTTCACCTGGTTCGTCAGGAAGCAATCGAACAGGCGAAGGCGGGCGCCGACATTCTGGACGTCAATGTGGGAGTTCCCGGGATTGATGAAGCGGAGACGATGCGCAAAGCCATCCAGGTTATTCAGAAGGCGGTTGACCTGCCGATATCCATCGATTCGACGAATCCGGATGCCTTGCGGGCGGCCCTGGAGGAGATCGAGGGCAAGGCGCTGATCAATTCGGTCACCGCAGAAGACGAGAAACTGGACCAGATTCTGCCGCTGGCGAAACATTTCGGGGCAGCCGTGCTGGGTCTGACCCTGGATGAAAAAGGCATCCCCGACACAGCCGAAGGGCGGCTCGAACTGGCCAAGAAGATCGTCAACCGCGCCCTCAAAGTGGGGCTGCGCCACGAAGACGTCTTCATCGATCCGTTGACGTTGACGGTATCCGCAGATCCGAAGCGGTCCGCCGAATCTCTGCGAGCGCTGCGACTGATCAAGGAGACCCTGGGGGTCGTTACGGTGATGGGAGTTTCAAACGTATCCTACGGTTTACCGAACCGGTCACTTTTAAATCGTACCTTCCTGTCCATGGCTCTGGAAAACGGGCTCGATCTGCCCATCATCAACCCGTTCAGCGAATCGGCCCGCCAGACGATCGACGCTGCCAACGTCCTCCTGAACCGGGATCACGGTGCGAAGAAATTTATCGAACGGTACGGCCAGGTCGAGGACGAGAAGGCGGAAGCGCAGGTCGACAGCCGTCCCCTGCAGGAACGGCTCTACGACACCATCCTCTACGGAAATCGAGAGGTCGTTCTCGACATGATCGACGAAGCACTCAACGACGGCTGGGAGGCATTGGAGTTGAACGAGCAGGTGCTCATTCCGGCTTTGCAGGAGGTGGGCAAGCGCTATGACCAGCGCGATTTCTTCCTGCCTCAGGTGATTCTGGCCGCTGAAACAATGCAGGATGCCTTCAGCCGATTGAGGAGTCTGTTCCCCTCCGAAAAGGTGCAGAACAGAGGAAAGATCGTGCTGGCAACCGTCAAGGGTGACGTCCACGACATCGGCAAGAACATCGTCTCGGTGGTTCTTCAGAATTATGGATACGAAGTCATCGATCTGGGCAAGAACGTCGATACATTGGACATCGTCAAGGTCACCAAGGCCGAGAAGGCCAATTTCGTCGGCCTGTCCGCCCTGATGACGACGACCATGGTTGAGATGGGCCGGGTCGTGCACGACTTGCAGGAAGCTGGCATTGAGACGAAAGTCATTGTGGGAGGCGCCGTAGTCAACCGTTCATTCGCTGATGAAATCGGCGCAGACGGCTACGGCAAAGATGCCATGGAAGCGGTCCGCATCGTGGATCTGCTCATCAACGGAGATCAATGAGCGCGCGCAGCGTTATCACCAAAAAGAAGAGCGGCTCAGAGCTCAGTACGACGGAGATCGAGGAGATCATCGGGGGATATACTTCGGGCTCGGTTCCCGACTCATGGCGATCTGTTTTCAGGGGATGAGCCGGCGAGAGACGGTCGATCTGGCCAGATGCATGATCGACTCGGGACGACGCGTCGACCTCTCACACATTCCCGGGAGCAAAATCGACAAGCATTCAACGGGGGGCGTCGGCGATAAGGTTTCACTGATTGTGGCTCCAATTGCAGCGTCCTGCGGCGTGACGGTACCGATGATCTCCGGGCGGGGTCTGGGACACACCGGGGGGACTCTGGACAAGCTCGAGTCGATCCCGGGATTCCGAACGGATCTGAGCCTGGACAAATTTGTGCGGCAACTCGAACAGACCGGCTGCGCC
>JALGZU010000462.1 GCA_025774735.1 candidate division LCP-89 bacterium
GGACAAACAAGATGCGGTTTACTATGAGTCGACATACATCAAGAATGGCACTGGCAACAATGAGCGTTCTTCTGATTGTTGCGGTTTCAGCTTATGCTCAGCTTTCCGGTCCCTTGAGCGGAACTTTAGGACCCGGATCCTATACCGTCGTGGGCAACATCTCAGTCGAAAGTGGGGATACGCTGACCATCCTTCCCCACACGGAATTTCTGCACACGGGAAGTTTCTGCTGGAACATTCACGGCCAATTGATCGCCGAAGGGGTAGAAGGGGATAGCATTTACTTCAAGAGGTATCAGCCCAATAACTACTGCCGCTGGCGAGGCCTACGGTTTGAGGAGGATGCCACGCTTCCCAGCAGCCTCGATTATTGCGTCATAGAGCACTGCTTTAACGGGTCCAGCCCCTGGAACGTTCACGGCGGCGGAATCCGTTCAGAGGGCGTGGATCTGACGATCACCAACAGCAGGATCTCAAATTGCACGTCGTTTTATGACGGGGGCGGCATCTGGGCTCTGGAGGCTGAAATCGTTGTGGACAATTGCCTGATCGTCGATAATTACGCCTCGGAAGGCGGCAACGGCGGCGGGATCAATTTCGAAAATTGTCCGTCAGCCCAGGTCACCAATTCGGTTATTGCACGCAATTCGACCACAGGCACGTGAACTACCTGTGGAGGCGGCGGGATCCGCTGCCAGGGGACTCCGGCAGTCATCGAACGGAATTTGATTTGCGATAACCAGTCACCCATCTACGGAGCCGGCGTGATCGCCTGGGGAGCCGCTATTACGCTGGTGAACAATACAATTGCCTACAACCAGTGCAATTCAGATACATCCGGGGGAGCCGGTGTCTATGCGGGAGTAACTGCCGAGATACAGGGCTGCAACAACATCTTTTACGGGAACGAGGCGGTGACATTCCCGGATGTGTCCGGTTCCGAAATCCTGGAGTACACCTGTTCATCGCAACCTCTTACAGGGGTGGGGAGCATTGCTGACGATCCCCTGTTCACCGATGCGGTGAATGGGGATTTCAGCCTGCAGACCGGTTCCCCCTGCATCGATGCCGGGGATCCGGCATCTCCGCTGGATCCGGACAATACGATCTGTGACATGGGAGCGTTGTACTTTCACCAGTATCTCGGGATAGTAGAAGATCCCGCGTACGGTGCTCTGGACGAATTCACTCTGATCTCCGCGTATCCCAATCCGTTCAATCCGGTCACGACATTGCGCTACCAGCTACCGAAGGCGAGTAGGGTACAGTTGACGGTTTACAGCCTCACAGGTGCGCGGATCACCGAGCTGGTGGACGGCTGGCGAAATGCGGACAGCCATGAGGTGAGCTTCGATGGCTCCGGATTGGCTTCGGGCGTGTACATCTTCCAGCTCTCCGCCGGTGAATTCAGCTCCATCGGGAAGATGGTCTTGATGAAGTAGATATCAACGCACAGATGAAAAATCTAAAGGGCTCAGGATAATTCCTGAGCCCTTTCTCTGTAACACCCGAAAATGTGAAACGCCTACTGGTCGGGGTAGTCGTCGACCACGTAGCTGTCAATACCGAACTCCCAGGAATAGACCGGCTCTAAATCTACATCGTTGTGGCGAAAGAGCACATACCTGTTGTATTTCTGCCAGCAGGCGGCGGCCGTTTCCGGGGCCATGTTTATCGAAGTTTGCACTGCCGTTTGCTCGAGTTCGGCAATCGATGTCTGCGTCGAATATCCAAAGCTCTGGCTTACAGTGGTGGTTACCTTTCCGCTGAACGCCTTGATGCTGATACCTGCCTCTACGCTGACAGATACCGATGTCTCTTCCCAGAAGCTCTGGCTCTCCGAAGTGGTTACCCCGGAAATAATCGTCACGGAATTGGTCTGAGGCTGTGAGCTGGTATTATGATTGTGATACAGCCTTTTATAGAACACCTGGCGCTCGAGTCGATATAGGGGTGAATTTGCGATCCGCCATTGCAGATTGGTCGAGTACTGCAAGTCATTGATGATGGTGCAGGGAACGAGCATCGCCTTAGCCATCACCGGGGGTGATTCCAGAGGCGGTTCCTCGAAGCCTGTCAACTGGGGCAGGTAGGTTTGATAGGGAGCCTCGGCAAGCATTGGAAGTTCCAGGTTCAGGACATGAAGGGTTGGGTGAATCGCAGGTGCAGTCATATAGGGCACCCCTACGAATGTACCGGAATTCAAATAGCAGAATTCATGGGGACCTGCATCGGGCTGATCGATATGGTATAATCCCAAATCAGACATCTCCCAGATTGGGCCTCCTGCCTCACCGTCAATTGTAAGATCCTCACGGAGGCAAACGACATCATCAAGTGGGGGTGGATCGTTGGGTGTTGCGCACGCCACACATCCCATAGCAACATATCCGTCGGGCGGAATCGGTGTCCAAATTGATAGTAGTGGAGGCATTCCGTAAGTAAGATGATATTCTAATTGGTATCCTATCGGCTCGGCTAACGCATCCGAGCCCTCTTTTGCTTGGACCACCGTCATGGCGTAATTGCCGCTTGGGTTTTCATAATTCGCCGTTGCCACAGAACCAAGAGCGTGAAATCCTTCGGGCGTAACCGGTTCCCAGAATGAAAAGCTTCCGCCCCATATGAGAGTATAGGTATCGATAAAGGTGACAAGCAGCTCATCCGTTTCGAGGATGAACTGATTATATACCTGCACCGGTATATCACAGGTCAATCCGCTTTCAGCAGTTAT
>JALGZU010000463.1 GCA_025774735.1 candidate division LCP-89 bacterium
AGGTCACCGGTGCTGGCTTCCGCAACGAATTGTACGATAACCAGCGCGTTGAGTTCGAAATCGGCCAGGGTCCCAAAGGCCCCATGGCCACGGGCGTCAAGGTGATCGAGTAACACTTCACACCGAAAACACCAGACCCGCTTCGCAAGAGGCGGGTTTTTTTGTGTTCCTGTAAACGTCATTCTGCCCACTTAGGGCCCTTACGGGCGCAGTCCAGAATCTGACGCTGCCCCCCGTCAGATTCCCTCAGAGGGACTATTCCCGTCCCTGAAAAATAATCAGAATAAATCCACATTGATGCCAGATTATTCGTATATTATGCAAAAGCAGTTTGTCATCGCACTTGAGTTTGAGCGGTTTGGACGCTTCATCAGGGTACCGTGACATTCTGGGTAAAGTAAACCGTTAAGTTAAAAGGAGTAAGGTCATGTCACAAGGTACTGTAAAGTGGTTCAACCCACGCAAAGGATACGGTTTCATCACACTGGACGGCGAGGACGGAGACATCTTTGTCCACTCCAACGAAGTCACCGGCTTCCGCAACGAGCTGTATGAGAACCAGCGCGTTGAGTTCGAAATCGGCCAGGGCCCCAAGGGCCCCCAGGCCAAGAGCGTCAAGGTAATCGACTGATCCATCACACTGGAAACACCTAACCCGCTTCGCAGGAAGCGGGTTTTTTGGTTGGGAACCAATCTCTGGTTATTTATGTAAAACCGCCCAGTTGATTGAATCTTTCTAAACTGGTGACTGAAATGAGACTGAATCTGATCATAATCGTTCTGTTTGCTTTCGCGGCGCTGTCGCTGGGGAGGCCGCATTCAACCGAGGCCGCGAGCAACCTATTTCTCCTAAAGGAGACCGAGGGGGACGTCGTCCTGGAAGCCGTCAAAATCGCCGAGGGCGAGACCCGGGTTTTCTCGGAGCCCGATGTCATCACCTTCATAATTCCTTTCGGAACCGGGCAGTCGGGTGACGTGGTGCAGAGAAGCGAAGGGGCGAAGTCCTTCAGGGTGACGACCACCGGCGGCGAGCTGCAGGTGACGGTACAGCGTCCCGACGGAACCGAACGCGCGCTCCCAACAGTTAAGATCGGCGACCTGAGAAACTACTTAATCCGCGTCAACGTCACCGGAGCCAACGGCGTCAGCAAGGCGTTCATGATCCGGGACTACGAAAAATTCGGAGTCGATGACGGACCAGTTATCGACATGTTCCGCGGCATGATCCCCCTCCAACCCGGTGACTACTCGATCACCACAGAGGTCAAGGTCGCGGAGACGTTATCCCCGGTTTACGGCGCCGCGCCGCTCCAGTTTTCCGGGGGACTGCTGTTCACCGCCGGAAAACTCCCCGACGGCACCGAAGCGGATTTCATCGTCGATTTCGGCGCCGGGGGAACCCTGGTTACGAAGGATTTCCTGCCGGCGGGGACTGCCATCCAGGAAGTCAAGGCGGTGGAATATTCGGACGAGGGCGAACGCGTCCTCAAAGGCACCATGGGCGGTGCCGGAGGTGACGTCTCCAGTTTTCTGGGCAATGCCGAATTCCCGGGATTGAGCTTCGGTGAGATCGCCTTTTCGGACGTGACTGTCCGGGTGGTGGACGAAACGATGGAATTCGGGGGGCGAAAAGCGGCCGGCATTCTCGGTCTCGACCTGTTGAGGAGAGCTGAAGTCGTATCGTTCGGCTACGACGGTGAAGGAAACGCCCGACTGGCGTTTAGCCCTGAAGCGAAACCCGTGGCGGACGGCGTGGCCGCTGAGATCCCCTTCACGATGGCGGTCGGGCATATCTTCATCGAGAGCGAGATCGGCGGAGTACCTCTCTCCTTCCTCTTCGATTCGGGAGCGCGCGGGACTATCATCTCGGAGGCGATTTCCGAACGGGCGGGCCTGGAGCCGGGCGGGGGAACCGGCCGGGAGTTCCGCGGTATGGACGGCAATCCAATCCCCTCGACGACGGCGCGGGCGGCCGAATTCACGCTGGGCGGCCAGGCTTTCACGGATATAGACCTGTACGTGGCCGAACTTCCCGTCCTGCAGGCGATGGGTCTGAAGGAGGACGGCGGTCTCCTGGGTAACGACTTCCTGCAGCGCTTCAGCCGCATCGATGTGGACTTCGACCGGCAGGTGATCCGCCTCTGGAATTGATCCCCCGGGTAATTGACTGACCCATCACACCGGAAACAACAGATCCGCTTCGCAAGAGGCGGGTTTTTTACTCCAAGCAAAGACAAATTTCAATGCCCACCGTGAATAACTCCCTGAAGAATAACCAAAATATATCCATTTCTGCGTCAGAAAAGCCGTATATTATACGACAACAGTTTGTCATTGCACTTTATATTAGCAGTTTGGACGCTTCATTAGGGTACCGTGACATTCTGAGTTAGTTACCAAATTAATTTAAGTAAGGAGCAAAGTAATGTCACAAGGTACTGTGAAGTGGTTCAATCCACGCAAAGGGTATGGTTTCATTAATGTTGACGACACTGATGGCGACGTTTTCGCACACGCCAACGAAGTCACCGGCGCGGGCTTACGAAACGAATTATTCGAAAACCAGCGCGTTGAGTTCGAAATAGGACAGGGCCCGAAGGGTTCCCTAGCCACGAACATTAAAGTGATCGACTGATCCATCATACCGGAAACAACAGACCCGCTTCGCAAGAGGCGGGTTTTTTTGTATGTCACCGGGACATCAAGCCACTGAGGGGCTTATGCCTGTCCGATTAACTCAATTAGTTAACCTATCCTGCCAATAATCATTTTGCGACTACGTATCAATTAAGTGACAGCGTGCGGGATACGCGTGAGCACTTGCGCGAACCTGCACTGGAAAACAAAAATTATATGGAGACCTATCATGAAGATACGCAAAGAAGATTTACCCGTCGCCCTGGAACTGCCCGTGGCGACCTTCCGGGTCCAGGAGTGGGGCGATACGGCGGTGGCCTATGTCAAGCTTTCCGCGGGTGCGGATGCGACCCCGCTTCTCGAGGGATTACCCGGTGATCACTGTTCATGTCCTCACTGGGGTTACATCTTGGAGGGAGCCATTCACGTCCGTTATTCTGACGGCAACGAGGAAGTATGCCGCGCCGGTGAGATGTTCTACTGGCCTGCCGGACATACCGTGTGGGTCGATGAAGATACCTCATTTGTCGAGTTCAGCCCTAAGAACGAACTCAAGCACGTTTACGATCACATCGGTAATAAGGTGTCGGCAGCGGCGTAACAGTTCTGCCCTGATCCATCACACCGGAAACAATAAACCCGCTTCGCAAGAGGCGGGTTTTTTTGTACTCTACAGTCATTGCGAGGACGCTGCAGCCGGAGGAAGCAATCTCCCTCCCATCTCCACTACCCCTTTTTGAAATATTGTTCCTGGGGTATCACAGTCCCTACCGTGACACAATCTCCTCACCTTTCTCTTGCATTTGCCCCCGGTTTGTTGTATATTATATACAAGACCCCTCCTCGTCTCCGCCGCAAAAAGCACATCAGTCTTCCCTTTTTCATCCTTCGGGTTATACCCATGATCGTTTCAGAGAACCTCTCTGAGCCGCGCAATCCCTCCCGCTCCATCATCGCCGCAGGAGAATCCCCGCGCCAGAACTGTCGCCGCGCCGTCCCGTTCGTGCGGGGACCCACCGTCAATTCTGGCGGACACCCGCTTTTGTCCGCAACTTTTGTCGCTTCCTGCCAGGTCAGGTGACCCTGTTTTCCACTCAATAAAAAACCGGCAGACGTAATGCCTGCCGGTCGGGAAACTGTCCCTGTGTGCCTGTTCTACGCGGCTTTCTTCATCTGCGAGCGCACGTGATTGCAGGCTTGCAGGATCTCGCTCTTGAACTGGTCGAAATCAAGCTGCAGACCGTTCACGTAGGCGCTCCAGCCCGCGGTCGCCT
>JALGZU010000464.1 GCA_025774735.1 candidate division LCP-89 bacterium
CAGGAATTCGATGCCTTCATGCATCTGGTCGACGACGTACGCCAGCTTGTTTTCGTCCAGATCTTTGTGAGGACCGACGGATACGTCGATGCAGAAATAAGGAATCTTTTCGTACTCGGCAACGTGCTGATCCCATTTGCCATGGCTGCAGCAGATGTGATCCTGCCATGCGAAATCCGCCTTGGGGAACGGTCCACCGAAAGCCCACTTATTCAGGTACATCGAGCCCCAGTAATTGCGCATGTAGGAACAGAGATCTCGAGCCCAGCCTTTCGCTTCGGTCGCCTCCAGGCATTCCAGTGAGAAATCCTTCATGAAGGCGATGGATGCCGCGTACGGTTCTCCGGTCAATGGGTAAACATCACCGCCGAGACCGTAGGGAATAGCGTCGAAAGACCAGGCGCCTCCCGTCCAGCGGATGCCGCCGCGTTCGTGGGCGGTAGCGTAATCGTTATAGTACTTATCCCTAAGCTCCTTGGCTTTATTCCAGCATTTAAGGGATTCGGCTTTATAATCTGCCATTTTATCTCCAGTTGATTACTTTCGATTAAAACAAGTCGTCTGCGCTAATCATTTCCAGAAAAGCCTCGACGCGGACCCGGAACTGCCCCAAGGGTACGGTAACGTCGAACTCCAGGAAGAGGGTGGGGACACCGCTCTCTTCAAGGGTTTTGCGCAGGGGCATGATATCGCATTCGTGGGGATCGCAGAACTTTTGCTGGATGATGATGGCGCCCTGCACGTCGAAATCCTTGCAGAGTTGCTGAATGTGCGGAAACCGCCAGCGTTCTTCCCAATCCTTGGTCGGGCAGGGCGGGCGTTTCACATAGCGATCCGCGATGGCCATGAGCCGGTCGCCATTCTGCTCGACTTTATTCCAGAAATAGCGTGTGCCCGTGCAATGATCGTCCACGACGACGGTTGCACCCACCGATTCCACCATATTGATGAAGGGGGTATCATCGTCTTCGCTGCCAACGATCAGGAGGCGTGCGCCGGTATCCCGGTTCAGTTGGCGGTCGGGGAGTTGTGCAAGAACTTTCTCGATTTCGGCAGAATGCTCGTCCTTGTCCACCCACATCGAACTGACCGTCATGTACATGACTTCCAAGCCTGTCAATTGGGGATTGTCGGTTTTGCGGAATTCGTACACCTTGTGCATGAGGTCGCGGTTGCGGTTGACCGCTTCAATGCCGCGATCCAGATCGGCGTCGGAGATTTCCCGCCCGATCATCCCCTCGAGGGCAGTTTTGTATTTCTCGAACTCGCTCTTCAGATAAGGAGTCGCCGCCCGGGCCTGGACCTTGTTGGGCATGTAGATGTAGTGATCGAAGGGGATACCCACATGCTCCCGCCAGCTGACATAGGATTGTCGCAGGTGGATGCAGGACTGGCTCAGGGTGATGCCGTCCAGGTATTCGTAGCGGCCCTTCAACCCTTGCGCCAGGACATCCCGGCAGAAGGGGCAGTACATGCCGAAAATATACGGCTCCGTGACGTTCTGAGGCTCATGCGAACCCAGTATACGGACAGGAAGGATATTTCCCGCCACCAGCATCTCTTCGGGAACATAGGAACAGAAGCAGCCCATGACTTTCGCGCCAGTGCGCTCTTTCCAGTCTTTAGCGTAGTCGTGCCTTTTATCGTACCATTCTTTAAATTGTGAGAACATATTTTTCCTGCTCTGCTTAGTGCTATATTGATCGTTTATATCCGAGACAAACTCTACTTACGCATTACATGTGCTTCCATTCCGGCTTTCTCTTCTCCAGGAAGGCAGCCAGGCCTTCATGGGCGTCGTCCGTGCCCATCAACTCTTCCACGTAGGCTTTATCCGCCTGGCGCAGCGCTTCCATGACGGGCAGGTACATGGAGAGATCGATGGTCTTCTTGGTCATCGATACCGCAGCAGCACTCAGTGAGATGAGACTTTCGACGAATTCAGCAACGGAGGCATCGAATTCAGCGGCCGTATAGACATGGTTGATCAAACCGATCCGATCCGCTTCTCCGGCGCTGATGATCTTACCTGTAGTCAGCAACTCCATAGCCCGATTACGGCCGATCAGCACGGGAAACGTAACGACGGCTACCGGCGGCAGCACGCCCAGCTGGATTTCCGGCTGGCCGAACTTGGCCTGATCGGACGCCAGGACGACATCACAGAAGGTGGCCAGTTCACATCCCCCGCCCAGAGCCGATCCGTTGACGGCGGCAACCGTCACAGCCGAAACCCCCGCCATGCGCCGAAACATCTGGCCGAAAGCCCCGATCATGTCAACCACTTTATCGGCCTGATGTTCGGAGACATCCGCTCCGGCCGAGAAATGTTTCCCTTCGGTTCGAAACACCAGCGCCCGCAGGGTCGTATCGAGCGTGGCTTCTTCCAGGGCGTTGGCGATCTCTTCCATCATGGTGATGTTCAGAATGTTCAGAGGAGGATTGTTCAGGACGATGTCGAACCTCCCCGGAGACGTTTCGACTTTGATTAGCTGATAATCACCCATGTTCATCCTCCAGATTAATCCAGATTTACGGAGAATCGAGTCAATTTACAAAACCGGATGGTCTATGACTGGATCAATTCTCTTTTTTGATCACCATCGCCATGGTTACACCGCCGCCGCCGCAGATGCCGGCAACACCATATTCCTTATCCTGATTTTTCAGGGCATGGTACAGGGTCACCACGATACGCGCCCCGGAGATGCCGGTGGGGTGGCCCAGG
>JALGZU010000067.1 GCA_025774735.1 candidate division LCP-89 bacterium
GATGCGGCCGATGGAAGGATCGTCGAATTTATAGACCGGCTTGACGAGCCTCAAGTAGGCGACCATTTCACCCGAATCATCCCGTCCGATCAAATGCCAGCTATGTTTATCAAAACCGTCGATGTCGTCATAGGGGCAATTCTGTTCGATGACGAAGACGTTCTGGCGCAGGAGGAGTATGTCATGCAGTAGATCGAGGTTCAGCTCGTCGAAGTAGAACCACTGGTATTCGATCACGTTTCGCCTCATTTACCGGATGACGACGAATTTGCCCGTTTGAAGATTGCCCCGGTTTCCGGAACTCAGATCTTCAACGCTGAAGAGGTAGATCCCCGAGACGATCTGCTGGCCGTTGCGAGTGTTCAAGTCCCAGCTCTCCGAACTCAAGCTGGTCCATTGGAGGTTTGCATCCCCCACTCCGCCACTGAAGTGGGGGATGATCTGCACCAGGTCACCAGCTACCGTGTAGACGCGAATCAGGCAATCCAAGGGGAGGTTGATAAATTCAATGCGGCGGTCGGTCTGGGGGAAGAAATCGGGCGTGCCGTCGTTCTGATTTTCCCAGGAGAGACCTCCGGAATAGGCTTGGGTGTAGTTCAGATAGGCCCGGTAGGGATTGGGGACGACGGCGACGTTATTCTGAGGATTTCCGGCCGGAGCTGCATAAACGGCGTTGGCGTTGCGGGCGGTTTCCAGGGGTTCGGTACCGGAACGGGGATCACCATAATCATAGGCGGAAACGGCGTAGAACCTCGGGAAGCAGGGTTGGGCGCTTTGAATGACGTACACGTAGGTCGAATCCGTCTCCCTGATCGATTCGAGCCCGGTATTCTGGCCGAAGGGTTTGCGATAGAAGGTCTGGGATTCAATGATCGTATCGGGGGGAGCATTGGTACGGTTGTCCGGATTGGTGGCCAGGGAATCGGTCAGCGAGAAGTAGCCGAAATCGACGTTGTCGAAGTCCGCCAGAAGGCTGAAGTCGTTCTCCAGTCCGGTATTGGACATGTAGATCCGGTAACCCTCAAAATCCTGAACACCCGAGAATGGATCGTAATAGCCCGGATTTTCGGCGTTAGCCTTCCACCTCAGGATGACGTCATGTTCAGTCAACTCGTAGGAGAGTTCCGGGATGGGGGGTGGGGGAGGTCCTTTGAAATCGGGAATGCCGTCTCCGGGATCGAGGACGTTATTGAACCGGGTGTAACCGATGTTGAGTTCTCCGTAGCGTTCATCGTAGACAAATTCGGGGCGATAGAGCTCGTCTTCACCCTGATCCAACCGGCCGTTGCGCTCGCCCGGGTCGGGTCCCGGGTAGATGCCCTGGAATTCTCCGAAATAATAGACGGGATCGCCCACGTTCAGGGCGTAGAAGCCGTCTTCACCGACATCCTCGCCGTACCAGCCGTCGCCGTTGGTATCGATCATTTCGTTGTCGTACACCTTGGCCGCCCAGGCGGCGTTGTAGCGCAGATTGGCGAAGTTGAACTTATCGGGGTCGATGTTATCCGGATTATCCTGGGGTAGCTGGTCAGAGTGAAAACCGGCTCCGGCCACATAGGCCACGGTCATGTGGAATTTTTCTCCGGGATTCAGCCGGTAGATCAGGTTGCCCTGATCGTCGGTGTGGTCGTAGATCCCCAAAGGTCCCCATGAGATCATGTAGCGGGTGTCGAAGCCGTTGGCGATGTCGGTGGCAAAGCCTTCGTCCGGTTCGATTTTCCAATCATGGGTTTCGAGGATGATTTCGGGATCATCGAGATCGCGAATTTCCTGAGGATGATCCTGAATCCATTCGGGATCGTTTACGTAGACCTGGTCGAAGTCGAATTCGCCGTTGGCCAAGACGAAATACTTGCGGGAATCCCCTACGGGCGTGCCCCAGATGCTGGTCCAATCGCTCTGGGCGCCGTCATCGACCCAGGCGGGACCGTAATCGAGGTTCGGATTTTCGTTGCGGATCCACCAGTTAAAGGAGGTGCGCAGGCGGGGATTCGGGGCGCGCACCACCCGCACCCCGGTGACCGCGGGACAGGTGAAGGCGGTTCCCGAAGTCTCTTCGACCGGACGGCCGTCGTTATCTGCGGTCCAGGCCGTATTGATAATCAGGGAATCCGGCACGGTCGAACCGTCGGAAAGGATGCGGTCGTAATAATACCATTTCTGGAAACCGCAGACATCGTCATCCATGCGCCGGCTTTCGCTTTCGGAGCCGACATCGCAGTCCATGTAATAACCGATATACAGGTTTTTCAGGAAGTTGGATGCGATATTTTCGATGGTATAGTCGATGAGGATGAATTCCTGGGCGTAATTGTAGGACCAGGAGTAAGATTTCTGTTCAATGCGGATCCCCAGCGGGAAGTGGGGACCGTCCACGATGTCATCCTGAACCCAGAATTCTTCTCTCAGCGTGTCGGCGTAGACGGCAACATAATCCTGTTCGCTGATGGCGTCCGGGCTGGTGACGTAGTCGCCGAAGCGGTTGTAGGTGTTGGGGATCGAGGATCTCTCCAGAATGCCATGCTCCTGGATGGGCGTACCGCCGATTTCACCGGGTTGGAATTCATGACCTTCCACCCAGCCAGCAGTACCAATGGAGACGCGCGGAAAGGTGAAGCCGCCTTCTTCCACCAGGGCTCCGACCCAGAGCCCCCCTTGGTAGAGGTACTGCACGTCGGAATTACCGGGATATTCGCACTGCGGAGCCCAGAGCCCCGGGTATTCCGGGTCTTCAAAGGCGCGCGTCGACGCCTGGGTATAGTTGCCGATGAATCCCCAGTTGGTCACCGTCAGCCAGAGGTTGCCCTTGCGGTGGGTGCGGCTGGTCCGGGCGATATTGGATATGTCGATGCCTCGAGCAGGATCTTTGGGATTCCAGGGCGGCCAGTCCTCCTTGCCCTGAGCCCACAGATTTCCTGCTGCAATGGCGGCGAGTAAAATCAGACCTGTGATACGGTGAAAGAGCATCAGTCATCCCGATCTACGAAGAGTTCAAGCCTGGCGATACGTTTTTGGCAACCTGATGAATAACAAGAATATAATTATCAACTCCAGCACGATGATGGCCGTCCACATTTGCCTGGCGGTGAATTTTGTGATCAGATGTTCAGCCACCGGAGAATGATAGGTGCTGTACGCCAGATCACCGATGATCTGCTGGTGTTCTCGAACCTTATCTGCGGGCCAGTTGAGGATCGTTCCAGCGATGAATCCGGGGAAATAGGTTTTAAGGATTAGTGTTTCCTTGTATGCCACAGGATAGTTGCCGCGAGCAGAGTGATAGAAGCGGCGAAAAGAATGCACCAGGGCTTCCTCGTGAATTTTATCGTGGACCCGATCCAGTAACGTATTCACGGAAATATGGCCCAGATCGGGGACGACGACCTCCTTGAAATGGTCGAGGTTGTCTTCATAGGCTTTCAACTCCTCCGGCTGCAGCCGCGAATGGAAAACGACTCCGATGGACTCATCCCGGATGAGGTGGCCGAACTGGGCGATGGTGGAATTGAAATAGCCCTGCACGGGCAGACAGAAAGCTAGAATCAGGAGATGTATTCTTAAATCCGGCCAGCCGCTCTGCAAGGAGATCACCTTCGGTTTGAGGCTGAAAACGATCAGGGCCATCGCCATCGCTCCCGCCAGGCCGTTCCAGTACATATCCCGCTGTTCGCCCACCCGGTTTACCAGAATCCCCTGGATGCATTCGTCGATCATACCGAAGAAATATGTCATCAGAAGTGCTGCAGTCACCAGACCGAAGCCTTTCAGGTGATGGCGGAGGGCGTTAAAGGCCAGGACGCCCACCATGCCGTATTCGATGAAGTGAATCTGTTCGACGGGGATAGTGATCCAGTGGGTCATCACATGGTGCAGGAGGAGCAGGATTGCGATCAGCCAGACATAGGGAAAAACCTTCTTCTCCTTTTTGCTGACGATCATGACCGCCGTTATGGAGAGCAGTGCGATGCCCGCGAAGAGGTAGGTCAGGGTGGCAAAAACGTCCTGGCCCCACCTGTCGATTAAAACCTCACGCCATTTGGGGACGGTGCCCAGGGTCAGGTAGATAAAACCGATCCAGGCTATCAATAGCATCCAGGCGATGACCGTCTTTACCAATGACGGTTTCGGTGGGGAATCGATCTGTTGGGTATCCGGTTGGTTGGAATTCGAGATCATATCAAGAGATCTGCAGGACGAAGCAGTGTAGATATTCCGTTTGCAGCATGGACGGATGAACCGGATGATCGGGCCCTTGAAGTCCCCGGTAGAGGAGACGCCCATCCCGGCCCGACTGTCTCAACACAGATCGCATCAGTTCCAGGTAGGTGGCTTCGAGCATATGGTGCGAACAGGAAGAAGTGATTAAGAAGCCGCCCGGCGCGATCAATTCAAGGGCGCGCTGGTTCAGGTCGAAGTAGCCCTTGTATCCTTCCTTGAAGCGGGATTTGGACTTGATGAACGACGGAGGATCCAGGACCAAAACGTCGTACTTCTGCTTTTGCTTCACCAGCTTCTTGAGAGTGTCGAGTGCAGTCCCCTTGAGGGTCGTGCAAGCACCCGCGACCCGGTTTCTGCGGGCCGCTTTCTGAACCTGTTCGAGCGCCCATTCGGAGCTGTCCAGGAAGGTCACCTGGGCTGCGCCAGCGCGCGCTGCTTTCAATCCCCATGCGCCAGTGTAAGAGAAGAGGTCCAGGACCCGGGCCTCATGCGCCAGCGATACGATGAAATCGAGGTTACGGCGCTGATCCAGGTAGAGTCCCGTTTTCTGGCCTCGCCTGACGTCAACCGGCAGGGAGAGGCCCTCATACTTCAGCCAGATAGGATCTTCGGGGACCTGACCGTGGAGGAGGCCGACACTCTCCTCCAAACCCTCCAGTTTACGCACCCCGAGGTCGGAGCGTTCGTAGATGCCGTCGGGTTGGTAAACCTCCTGCAGCGCCTGGATCAACTCGCCTTTCAAACGTGCCATCCCGGCCGTGGCAATCTGAGTGACCAGAATGCTTCCGTAGCGGTCGACGATTAGACCGGGGAGAAGATCCGATTCGGAGAAGACCTCCCGTACGGCGTCTTCGCCGGGGAGGATTTTACGGCGAAGCTGCTGTGACCATTTAAGGCGCCTGTGGAAAAATTCTGCATCAATCTCGACCTCTTCCCGGGAAAGCAAACGCACAGCGATGAGCGAATGTGGGTTGACGTATCCCGTCCCCAGAAAGCGGCCGTTGCGCGTGGTCAGGTGGATGATTTCACCGGGTTCGTAATCCCGAAGCGACGCATCGATCTGATTAGAGAAGGCCCAGAGACTTCCTCCGGTGACGTGTCTTTCCTGGCCGCGTTTGATGCGCAGCGTTTTCACGAAATCGTTTCCGTCTGAGAGGTGAAACTCCGACCGGTTGCTTCGAAGGTTTTATGCAGCCGTTCGAGCAGCGGTTCGAGGTCTTCAAGCGCGAGCTGTGATCCCGCATCACTCAGAGCCTGCGATGGATCCGGGTGGGCTTCCAGGAAGATGCCATCCACGAAACCTGTAGCCGCCGCAGCGAACGCCAGCGGCGCGATAAAACGGCGTTCGCCGCCGGTCTCTACCCCGGTCCCCGGCTGCTGCACGCTGTGGGTGGCATCGAAAATAACGGGGCAGGCCATCTCCGCCAAAACCACGAAAGAGCGCATGTCCACCACCAGGTCACCGTACCCGAAGGAGGTTCCGCGCTCGGTCACCATCGCGCCTCCCGATCCGGCCGCGGCCGCTTTTTCCAGCGCGTGCTTCATGGCGACGGGAGTCATGAACTGCGCTTTTTTTATATTGAGGGGAAGTTGGGTCGATGCCGCTGCTTCAATCAGGTCTGTCTGCCGCGAGAGAAATGCGGGGATTTGCAAGCAATCGACCACGGCGGCTGCCGCCTGTGCCTGTTCCGGCAGATGAACGTCGGTCAGGACGGGCACGTTCAATTCGCTGCGCACCTTTGCGAAAATGTCCAAGCCCGCTTCGAGTCCGGGGCCGCGAAAAGAGTTTTTGGAGGTCCGGTTTGCCTTCTCAAACGAACTTTTCAGGATGTAGGGGAAGCCATACTTGCCTGCCAGATCACGGATGCGGCTTGCGGTGCTAATCAATTGTTCCTGGGATTCGATGACGCAGGGACCTGCGATCAAGACCGGCGGGTGTGTATTACCCACCGGAACGGATCCGATTTGGACCGGGATCATGAGGTTTGACCTTCTCTGTATTCTAAAGCTGCTCGCACGAAATCGACGAACAAGGGGTGGGGCGAAGCCACCCTGGAGCGCAATTCGGGATGGTATTGCACGGCCAGAAACCAGGGATGATCGGGAATTTCGACGATTTCAACGAGGTTATTATCTGGACAGACACCCGAAATCAGCATCCCATTGCTGGAGAGAATCTCTAAGTAGTCATTATTTACTTCGTAGCGATGGCGGTGGCGTTCGCTGATGGCCTTTTTACCGTAGATTTTTTCAGCCAGCGATGCCTTGGTAAGATTGCAGGGGTATGCACCCAGCCTCATGGTGCCACCCATGCGCTCGATGTCCTCCTGGCCGGGCTGGAAATCGATGATGGGGTGCTCCGCGTCCTTGTTCAATTCCTTGCTGTCTGCGCCTTTCAGTCCGCAGACATTGCGGGCGAATTCCACTACAGCGCATTGCATGCCCAGGCAGATTCCGAAATAGGGCATGCCGTTTTCTCGGGCGTAGCGGACGGCGTTCAATTTTCCTTCGAAGCCCCGTTCCCCGAATCCTCCGGGAACCAGTAAGGCGTCCACCTTGCTCAGCAACGTGCCCTCGGTGTCGCTCTCCAGGTCTTCAGCGGCCAGCCAATCGAGTTCCACGCGGGCGTCATTCATAGCGCCGGCATGCACGAACGCCTCGATAATCGACTTGTAGGCATCCCGCAGTTCGACGTACTTACCGCAGATGCCTATGCGAGTCTTACGGGTTGGATTCTTCACCCGGTCGACAAATTTTTTCCATTCATCAAGATCGGGTTCGGTGGCGTCGAGTCCGAGCTTGGCAACCAGCAGCTTGCCCAGTCCATGACGTTCGAGAACCAGGGGCACTTCGTAGATCGATTCCACGTCCCGTGCTTCGATTACCTCCTCAGCGTTCACGTTACAGAAGAGGCCGATCTTCTCGCGCAAGTTGCGGTTGAGTCTCCCTTCCGTGCGGCAGAGGAGGATGTCGGGTTGGATACCGATCTCGCGCAGGTCTTTGACGGAGTGCTGAGTCGGTTTGGACTTGAATTCGTTGGCGGCTCGGATGAAGGGGACGAGGGTGAGGTGGATGTAGGAAGCGTTGCCGCGACCCACGTCCTGTCCAAACTGGCGGATGGCTTCCAGGAAGGGGAGGGATTCAATGTCGCCGACAGTACCGCCGATTTCGGCGATTAATACATCGCGCGCACCATTATCCTTAGCCGCATCCTTGATTCGCTTTTTGATCTCGTCGGTGATGTGGGGAATGACCTGGACTGTCCCCCCCAGGTAGTCTCCGCGGCGCTCTTTTTCAATTACGGTGTGGTACACCTGTCCGGTCGTGGCGTTGTTAACTTGTTTCATGTCCGAATTGATGAAGCGCTCGTAATGTCCCAGGTCGAGGTCGGCTTCGGCGCCGTCGTCGGTTACGTACACTTCGCCGTGCTGGTAGGGGCTCATGGTGCCGGGATCCACATTGATGTAGGGATCCAGTTTGAGCAGGGTAACGGAAAGGCCGCGCGACTTTAGGAGCTGGCCGATTGATGCGGAAGCGATTCCTTTACCGAGGGAGGAGACCACCCCGCCGGTGACGAAGATGAATTTGGTCTTTTTTTTCATGAGGCTTCTGAAAAGGAAATATTCTTGTTGGTGATGTACTCTTCGGCTTTTAACAGGTCTTCTGGCGAATCGACGCCCGGTCCCACTTCAGCGGCAATGACCGCACCGATTTTACCGCCGTTTTCCAGGATTCTGAGCTGTTCCAGACTCTCACTCTCTTCCAGAGGGGAGGGGGGAAAAGTAGCGAAGCGTTCCAGTGCTTCTCGCCTGAAGCAGTACAGTCCTATGTGGCGGTAGAGTGGCGTCGAAGGCGGCAGTTCTGTGCCGGTATCAGTGCCGGGCAAAGCTGGGATCGGAGACCTCGAAAAATAGAGGCAGCGCTGATGTGCATCAAGTACGACTTTAACGCAATCGGGATTTCTGTATGAATTGAGGTCGGTGATATCAGTGACGGCTGTCGTGACGTCCAGACCGGGATCCGAAAATAAGAGGCTGAGGGCTTTGTCGAGGATCTCCGGATCGAGCAGGGGTACATCAGCCTGGATATTGACGATGGCCGGGGCATCAAATTTACGAACTGCTGCGGCTACACGGTCACTGCCACAAATGAAATTGCCCTGAACCAACTCGGCTTTACCGCCCCACTCCTGCACGGCTGCGACGATCTCAGGATCTTCAGCCGCAACGAAGATATCTCCCAAAGAGGAGGCGCTGGAAGCCCTCTTCAAGGTCCAGCAGATCATGGGGACGCCCTTGATCAGGGCCAGAGGTTTATCAGGAAAGCGCGTGGAAGCGCGCCGCGCCGGTATAACGCCTAAAGCCTTCCCCCCGAATGGCAAAGTTTGACGAGCAGTATGGGACATCATTTAACGGTTCGGGGTACTCTAAAAAAATTCTCCTGACTATCCGGTGCGTATTCAAGGGCGCTTTCGACGGGGAGGCAGCGGCCCGGGTCATCGGGCCGGCCGGTTGCGGAGCGATCGAAAACGTGGTGCAGAGGTATGATACCTTCGGTATCGACTTCGGACGACTGGTTGAAGTTATCCAGAAGTCGAGTTAGTTCACTGGATAAGGCGTTAATTTCGTCCTGGCTGAAATCCAGGCGTTTGAGAGCGGCGAGACGGTGGATTTCACCAGGTGGAACGGGCATTATTGGAATTACCGGTTTCTTTTATCGTAAGGACGGTGCAAGGTTCGTCTTGGCGGCGGGGCGGACCGCGTTGAATCTTGATCCTGGATAGTGCTCTCTGCACCAGATACGTTTTCTACGAGCGGTTCCCGGATTCCCGACTGCAGGTATTCCTTCCTGAAATCATCCAGAATTTGACGCATGACCTCGATTTCGCCGTGCAACTTCTCTGCGGCGCATTGAGGGTTGGAGCGGAAGCATACGTCGGCGATGCAGTAATCCTCCCTCTCCTGACAACCGACCCGGCGCATATATTCCGCCGGGGGTTCCATGCGGTCGGTTATAAAGTAGGATTCAATTTCTCGTCCCAGTAGGTTACCGGATATTTCAAAGATTCTATCCCAGAGGAACCGCTGCATCGATACCAGCTGCAACGGGGCCAAGTTCTGGATACTGGCCATGAACTGGTCGGGATCATCGAAGTAAAGTGTGAGAATTTCGCGGGCGGAACTGAAGTAATCGCGCACTCTGCTTCCGATCTGGACGAGCGAGAGCGGCTTACGGAAGAACTCGTAACTCCCGTCCTGCAGTTCCTGGTCGAACACCTGCGTGACGGCGTCTCGCTCCGTGCGCCCACTCATGAAGATGACCTTACTCAGGCCGTTATCCTCCCGGATCTTCTGGATCAGGTCGACCCCGGACATTTCCGGCATGACGACGTCCGCAATGACCAGATCCGGGTGCCAGTCGCCGAAACTTTCCAGGGCGGAGATGCTGTCGGTCATCCCCAACACATCGTAATTCTCGCGGCTGAGGAATTCCTTGAGTGTTCGCACGATCTCGGGTTCATCATCGACAACCAGGATGCGCCCGGTGCGGTTACCTTCCAAAATGTGGACAGGCCACTGAACAAGCCCCTCATCAAAACGCAGCACCGCTTCGCCTTCGTCGACCACCTGGCGGAGTTCAGTCGCCGCGCGCTTATCCAGCGGGGCGTCGATGGCAGCTTCAGCCGGAACGGGATGTGGTTGTTCCGGCTTTTCCTCAGCTTCCTGGAGTTGCTCGGTGTCTTCTTTTACCGGCACTGCAACCGGAGGCGCACCCAAATCGGATGGCACCGGTTCAGCGTCTGCTTTCACCTCCTCTTCCAGCTCTATTCCATCAACGGGTGAGGAGGGAGATAGTTCCGTCAGGGGCGTTTCGGAAAGCTCTTCAACGGGAGCCTCGATCTCTGCCTCGGTTTTCTGAGGTTCATCCTGAACTTCTTCCAATTCCGCAGTTTCGGATGCTTCAATTTCAGGTTCCGGCGGTGGTGTTTTCAGATCGAAGGGGGAAACCGGCTCTTCCGGCTTTAGCTCTTCCACCTGATCCTCGGATTCGAGGGAAATCGGCGGAGTTAACTCAATCCCGGGTGTCTCAGCCAGCTCTGCAGCACTCTTTTCTTCCTCTTTCGCCGTTTCCAGAGGTTGTTCAACAGGCTGTTCCTGTTCCTCCGCTTTCGCATCCTCCTCCGCTGCGCTGGTCAGGTCTGCAACTTCACCATCCAACACTTGATGGGTTTCCGGATGTTCCTCTTGCTCGGCAGCCGGGACCTCAGGCTCATGCAGGTCCGGCACTGCCGCTTCGGTTGGGGGTGCTGTTTCGGCTGCCTCCGGTGTCACTGCCGGTTTCGCCTCTTCAATCGTGGCAGGTGGCGATTCCGGCTCTTCGATATGTTCAACT
>JALGZU010000068.1 GCA_025774735.1 candidate division LCP-89 bacterium
GATCGACCAGTTGAGACGCCATCTGGGCCCTCGAGGATACGACGTCGTAAGCGTAAAAACAAAAGATTTAGTTCATTTAAAGTCCGACATTGCTTATATTGGGGGTGGTCACATCGTGATGCGCCGGGGGCGCTTCGACGAAGCGGTTTTCGACGGGTTCGAGAAGCTCATCGTTCCCGAGGAGGAGGGCTACGCCGCCAACTGCCTGGCCGCCAACGGGATGGTGCTGGTTTCGGCGGGCTACCCCGAGACGAAGCGGCTGATCGAGGCGGCGGATTTTCCCACCATCCCCATCGAGATGTCGGAATTCCGCAAGGGCGAGGGGGCGCTGACGTGTCTGTCGATTTTGTTTTAGGTATCGATTAACCGTATTTTTATAAGAATTATCGCTAATTAATTCACATCACTACCCAATTTAGAGAGTTACAGTTTCTGCAATGGCATTCATTCCCGGAGAAAGAATCACACCGGTCAACATCGAGGAAGAGCTGCGGGAGTCCTACCTCGATTACTCAATGTCGGTGATTGTATCCCGCGCCCTGCCGGACGTGCGCGACGGCCTGAAGCCGGTGCACCGGCGCATCCTCTACGGCATGCACGAACTGGGCGTCCAGCCCGGCAAGCCGCACAAGAAATCCGCCCGCATCGTCGGTGACGTCATGGGTAAGTACCACCCTCACGGCGACTCCGCCATCTACGATACCCTGGTGCGCATGGCTCAGGATTTTTCCATGCGCTACCCCCTGGTGGACGGCCAGGGTAACTTCGGGTCAGTGGACGGAGACGGGGCGGCGGCCATGCGGTACACCGAAGCCCGCATGCTGGCGATGGCGGCGGAAATGCTCGCCGACATCGACAAAGAGACGGTCGATTTCGTTCCCAACTACGACGAATCGCTGGAGATGCCGGCGGTGCTGCCGGCCAAAATTCCCAACCTCCTGGTCAACGGAGCCTCGGGCATTGCAGTGGGCATGGCCACCAACATACCTCCGCACAACCTGACGGAGGTGGTGGACGGCTTGAAGTACATCCTCGACCGCTTCGGGGAGGATTTCGATAACAGCAAGATTCTCAAGGACGAGAAGGTTATCGACGATGTCTGCGAGGCGCTGCAGGATAAAATCCCCGCTCCAGACTTCCCCACCGGTGGCATCATCTACGGTATTCAGGGCGTGCGCGAGGCTTACCGCACCGGCCGGGGGCGCGTTATCGTGCGGGCTCGGGCGAACATTGAAACCGGCAAGTTGCGCGACCGCATCGTCGTGACCGAGATTCCCTACCAGGTGAACAAGACCAAGCTGATCGAGAAGATCGCCGACCTGGTCAACTCCAAGAAGATGGAGGGGATCGCCGACATCCGCGATGAGTCCGACCGCGAAGGCATGAGACTGGTCATCGAGCTGAAGCGGGACGCCATCGGCGGCGTGGTGATGAACAATCTCTACGCTCACACGATGCTGCAGACCACCTTTGGCGTCAATGCGCTGGCGCTGGTGGACGGTATTCCCCGCCTGCTCAGTCTGCCCCAGCTCCTCGCCGAATACCTGAAACACCGGCACGATATCGTGGTGCGGCGGGCGACCTTCGAACTGCGCAAAGCCAAGGAGCGGCTGCACATATTGGAAGGGCTGCGCATCGCCGTGGACAACATCGACCGGGTGGTGCAAATTATCAGGAAGAGCCGTTCGGTTGACGTAGCGCGGGACGCCTTGATGGACGAATTCGGGCTGTCCGAGGTGCAGGCGAAAGCGATCCTGGACATGCGCCTGGCGAGACTGACCGGCCTGGAACAACAGAAACTCCTCGACGAGATCAAGGCTCTACAGGAGCTGGTGGTGGAGTTGCAGACGCTGCTCGATTCGAAACAGCGCCGCATCGACCTGATTCGCGAAGAACTGGAAGACATACGGAGTTCTTACGGCGATGAACGGCGCACGGAACTGGTCGCGGACTACCGTGAATTCAGCATCGAGGACATGATTGCCCAGGAGGAGATGATCATCACCATTTCCCACCAGGGTTACATCAAGCGTTTCCCGGTTTCGGGTCTGCGCCGACAGGGGCGCGGCGGCAAGGGTTTGACCGGCGCCAAGACCAAGGAAGAGGACTGGGTCGAACATCTCTTTGTGGCCTCAACCCACAATTATCTGCTCTTCTTCACCGACAAAGGGCGCTGCCACTGGCTGAAGGTGCATGAGGTGCCTCAACTGGCGCGCGGGTCGAAGGGGCGTCCTATTGTGAATCTGATCAACGTCGAGCGGGAGGAGAAGATCTGCGCCATCGTTACGGTGGCGGAGTTCCCGGAAGACCGCTACGTCATCATGGGCACACGCCTGGGGCTGGTCAAAAAGACTCCGCTGTCTAAGTATGGCAACCCGCGCAAAGTTGGTATTATCGCCATCGATATCCGCGAAGGCGACGAGCTGATCGAAGCGAGGATCACTGACGGCAACGATGACGTCATACTGGGCACCCGCAAGGGTCAAGCCATTCGCTTCCCCGAGAACAAGGTGCGCCCCATGGGCCGCCAGGCTGCCGGGGTGAAAGGCATTTCGCTCCGCTCGGGTGACTACGTGATCGGCATGGTAGTGGTAAAAAGGGAAGGCACCCTCTTAGTCGTCGCAGAAAACGGTTATGGAAAACGCAGCTCCATCCAGGATTACCGCATCACCAATCGCGGCGGTAAGGGAATCATCACCCTGCGAGTGGGGGAGAAGATCGGAGAGATGATCGCCATTATGGAGGTAGTGGATCAGGACGACCTGATGATCGTGACTTCGGCTGGGATGGTCATCCGCCAACCGATAGAGAAGATCCGGACCATCGGCAGAGCCACCCAGGGCGTGCGCCTGATTCGCATCGATGAGAACGACAAGATCGCCGATATCGCCAAGGTGGTCAAATCGGAAGATATGCCTGAGGGTGAAAATGGGGAAAATGGGGAAAACGGCGACAACGGTAATGACGACGATCAGAAAGAGCTGTTCCTATAAGATTGATAGCCGATGATACTTCCATGAATGATGATCGTATCAGTGACAATTGGCTATTTGAACGAACGGGTCAAACGGCTGCTCACGGTAAAGTAGGGGATCGTAACGCGATCGCAGTTGACGAAGGTGTCGGTATCGTGGATGATGCCGGGAAACTGGTCTATGCCAGCCCGGTTTTCGCCAGATTGCACGGCTATGAGCCCGGGGAGATGACCGGTTTGGGGTTGAACCGGATCTTTCAGCCTTGCGATTCAGTGGACATAGCCCCGTTGCTTAAAGGTGTGAGGGAAGACAGCTTTGCCTCATTCAAGGCCACACACCTACGCCGGGACGAGTCCAGTTTCCCCGCCTCGGTGAACCTGATCAAGATGCCCGGGGAGGGAAAATGGTGCGGGTATTACGTCTGCATTGTACGGGCGGAAGCGGAGGGACTCGACTCTACCGATCCTGAGGCGTTGGAACCGGCAGGAGGTGAGGCATCCTTCGAGGGGTTGATTCAGCGTAGCTTGACCGGCATTTACAGGACCACCCTCGAGGGTGAGATCCTCCTGGCCAATCCCCAGTTTGCCAAAATCTTCGGCTACGAGAGCCCTTCGGAGCTACTCCGCGTCAATGCCAGGGATCTCTATCCCGATGAGAGTGCCCGCAAGGATTTTGTCCGGCTCATCACCCGTCTGGATCGCCTGGAAAATTACCGCGATATAGGCCGCTGCAAGGATGGGAAGACGATCAAAACCCTCGAGAACGCCCGCCTGGTGCGGGATGAAGAACACAAGCCCCTTCACATCGAAGGCACGCTCATCGACATTACCGATCTGGTGGAGGCCGAAGAACGCAACAGCATCTACGTCAGGGCTCTGGAGGAGGCCCACGGCGCCATCCTGATAGCCACACCGGAAGGGAACATCCAGTACGCCAACAGCGCCGCCTCGAAGTTCTACGGCTATCTCTCAGAGCACCTGGTGGGGATGAACTTCCGCGACCTGGTTTCGGGTCCGCAACACCAGGACGCTGACCATTTTCTTGAGGTGCTTCTGCAGAAGGGCCACTGGGTCGGCGAGTTCTCTCAATCCGACTCGAACGGACGTGAAAGGATAGCCAGCCTGGCCATGTCCGTGGTGCCCGACGACGAAGGTCACTCTCATGTGCTCATCGTATCGGCGAAGGATATCAGCGAACTGCGCATTCTGGAGTCGCAGCTTCTGCAGGCGCAGAAGATGGAAGCCATCGGCCTGCTGGCTTCCGGAGTAGCGCACAACGTCAATTCGCCCCTGTCAGCCATCATCATGACCGCCGAGATGGCACAGATCAGCCATCCTGAGGTGGAGGAGTTCGGTGATATCCTCCAGGCCGCTGCGCGCATCGGAGAGATCATATCGAACCTGACCAAGAAGAGCCGCCTCGAGCAGTCCGGGGATGCTATGGAGGTCGACGTCAACCAGATGGTGAAGACCGAGCTGAAATTTCTGGAGGCTAACCTCTTTTTCAAGCACAACGTCGAACTGACCCTGAATCTGGAGCCTGGCCTGCCCAGGATTCACGGTCTCTACAGCGATTTTTCGCAGTGCTGCCAGAATCTTTTTCAGAATGCGCTGGACGCTCTCGAATCGGCGGCCGAGTGTCGATTGCACGTGCTCACCCGTTTTAAGCGGGAGAAAAACCAGATCGAACTCTGCATCCGCGATTCAGGTTGCGGCATTCCGTCAGCACAAATCAACAGAATATTCGAACCCTTCTACACCACCAAGGCGGAGAGCGACATGGTCGATCCCCGCAAACCCTCCGGCACCGGGTTGGGACTGTCCACCACCCGGCAGCTCCTGAGCAAATACGATGCATCGATTACCGTCGAAAGCCGCAGTGGTGAAGGAACCGAATTTTGCATACATTTTCCTGTTCCCGGGGAGACAGTCTGATCAGATGACCGGGGGAGGCACCCAAAGCCGTGATATGTCCTCTGGACGTTCCCTCCTTCTGTGTCGAGATTAATTCGGCTTGTTTCGCGACTACTTCGAGAGATCGAGTGCGCGGAGCATAGAAACCATCAGTCTGTTTGCACATTATTTATGGATCGGAGTTTTCAATCATGGCGCAATTAAACGATCTCCTCGAAGGGCGATACGGCCAGAAAATATCGGATGCCACCATAGGCCGGTTATCCCGCTATTTCCGGACCCTCAAACAGCTTGAGACGAGCGGCGTCGAGACCGTTTCGTCCGAGGAATTAGCCCGGCGAAATAATGTCACATCGGCTCAGGTACGCAAGGACTTTTCCTTCTTCGGCGCCTTCGGTCGGCGCGGTTTGGGATACAACGTCCGGGACCTGAAGGGCAATATCTCCCGCATTCTGGGTCTCAACCAGGAGTGGCACCTGGCGCTGGTGGGCGTCGGAAATATCGGCCATGCCCTGCTGAATTTCCGGCAGTTCCAGGAGCAGAATTTTCATTTCAGGCTCCTGCTGGACAGCGACCCGGACAAGATCGGTACAGTTATCAACGGCCTGGAAGTTAAAAACCTGGACCATTTAGCTGAAGAGATTCGGCAGAAACACGTTGATATCGCCGTTATCGCCGTCCCGGCTGAATCTGCTCAGAAGGTCGGTGATGCATTGGTAGCCGCCGGGGTGAGAGCCATCCTGAACTTCGCGCCGATCACACTCATCACGCCCCAAAACGTGACTGTCCGAAACGAGAACATGGTCATCGAAATCGAGCACCTCTCCTTTGTGCTGGCCAACAAGCAGACCTGATAAAATGGTCCGTTCACTATTCGGCAAAAAAGTTCAATCTGCAAAAAAGGGCAGGGTTTCTTACGTCAGGATCCTGCCTTTTGTTGCTATCGGCGCCCTGATGCTCCAGTTTTCCACATCGGCGGCTCAGTGGGGAGATGGGATTTATAAGGTGTCCGAATCCCTGGTCTGGGGACCGTTCCATGACGTTCAGGTTTCAGGAGATTACGCCTATTGCGCCATGGGGTATGGATTAAAGATTCTGAACGTCTCCACCCCAACACAACTGACCACCCGGTCGGTGACGGCTCTGCCCGGCATCATCGAAGGGGTTTGCGTCAGTGGGGATTACGCTTACACGGCCAGCGGCAACGCGGGGGCGCAGATCCTCGACATCAGCAATACCGGATCGCCGGTGTTCCTCGGTGAATATGATTCACCCGGTTACGCCTATGAAGTCGTCGCTGGAGCAGCCTATCTCTACCTGGCGGACGGTGAAGGGGGATTGAGGATTGTTAACATCGTAAATCCAGCTTCACCCTATCAGGTTGGCTCACTCAGCGCGGCCTCATTGGGCGGCGGGGCACTCGACCTATATCTCGATGGATTGTTTATATACGTGGCGGCAGAGGGTGGCGGGCTCAAGGTCGTCAGCGTGGCGGCAGCGTCATCGCCGTATGTTCTGGGCGGATACAACACAGGCGGGATCGCCCGCGGGATTACCAAAGTCGATACGCTCGTTTACCTGGCCGACGGCTATGCCGGCGTGGTCATCCTGGGCGTCGGCGATCCTTCGCAGCCCAGCTTAGTCGGACAGTGGGATGGAGGCGGCGTCGCCCACGAGATCAAAGTTGTCGACGATTATGCCTATGTAGCCTACGATACCGAGGGGATGGTGGTTCTGGACGTCAGCAATCCCGGGGTACCCTTTCCGGTGGGAACTTACGATTCTCCCGGTCTGGCGAGATCCCTGGAGGTAGAGGGGACGGCTCTGTTCCTCGCTGATGACATGCAGGGGCTAACCTCCGTCTGGATCGCCAATCCCACATCACCGAGTTGGCTGGCGACCCATGCGTTCACGGGCAGTGTAAACTCGGTTTGGGTCGGGGGTGGAAACCTGGCCCTGACGGCCCGGGGCAGCACGGGCGAGCTCTCCTTTCTGGATGTGGATAATCCCGCCATGCCCATAATTATTTCGGAGATAACACTTTCCGGCAATTCCTTCGACGTCTGTGAAACCAGGGACGTCTGCGTGTCAGCTCACCAGGCGGAAGGGCTATATTTTACCGATCTGAGCAATCCCATTCAACCGGACACTCTGGCCCACCTGCTGACAGGTGACCAGGCGAACGGTCTGGTCTGTCGCGACTCACTGCTCTACGTGGCCGATAACGATTCCGGGCTCATGATCGTCGATATATCAGACCCGTCCAATCCCGCCGTAATGGGAAGTCTGGCTACGACGGGACCGGCCAAGGGAGTTTGCTTGCTCGGAAATATTGCCTACGTGAGCCAGTGGGATGCCGGGGTGGCATTGGTGGACGTTTCGGATCCCTCCACTCCGAATTTGCTGATTGATTACGACACACCGGGACTGGCGCGCCAGTGCGTGCTCTTCCGGGATGACATCTGCGTGGCGGACGGTTATGCCGGTCTCACCGTCTTGGAAAACGGTTCCCTGATCGGGACGTATCCCACCCAGGGATCGACCTGGGACGTGAAGATGATGGACAGCACTGTTTACCTGGCCGACGGCGCCGGAGGGCTCGTCATCCTAGACATCAGTTATCCCAACTGGCCGCAATATAAGTCATCCTACCGCACGCCCGGCATCGCCAGGGAACTCCATTTAAACGGTGATGACATCTACGTGGCGGATCAGTTCGATCTGGGGATTTACCGCTACGGCACCCTGGGAGTATCACCCGAGACGACGCTCAGCCTGCCCCGGAGCCTGCAATTGAACTCCTTCCCCAATCCCTTCAATCCCAACCTGACGGTGGCGGTGCAGCTCCAGGTTCAGAGCGCCGCACAGGTATCCGTTTACAACCTCGGTGGCAGGAGAATCGCCACCCTGTTCGAAGGCCTGCTTCCAGCGGGACCCAGCCATATTTACTGGGAACCGGGCGAGCTCGCTTCTGGCCTGTACGTGATCGAACTGGTGGCGGGCGATCAGAGGATCAGCGAGAAGGTGGTATTGCAGAAATGACGGGATTTTAAGGCGGGCTGATCTGAGGAAAGAGAGGCCCGACGGCGGTTTGAACCTGTTCCCAGACATCCTCCACCGTCCCGGCCGCATCGATACGGACGATGTCGGAGTCCCCGAGAGAGAGAAACACCTGGCGGACGCGTTTCAGATAATCCAGCTTTTCGAACAGGTTCGGGATTTCCCCCCGATTTTTTTTGATCCGTTCCAGGGCGGTTTCGGGATCGAGGTCGAAGAGGAGCACGAGGTCAGGCCGGGGGGCGAAAGCTTCGTTTTTGCGGCGGATCTCATCGGCATCCAGGCCGCGGGCGCCCTGGTAGGCGATGGTGGAATAGTAGTAGCGGTCCTGGAGAATCGTTTTATCCGCCCTGAGGGCGGGGAGGATATTGTTCTCGACGTTCCAGCGCCGGTCTTGCAGAAAGAGTTCAGCTTCTTCTTCCGGAGTGACCCGGCCGCTAGAGGCCGATTCCCGCAACCGCAGCCCGGCAGGACTTGAAGTGGGTTCGCGGTTCGTCATGACCGTGATGTTGTGCTGTTTCAACCAGAGGGCGACTCGCTCCAGTTGAGACGTTTTCCCCGAACCATCAATACCCTCGAAAACGATGAACTTGCCCTTGAATCTGGTGCCCTTTTGGTGCACAACCAGCCTCTCACGCTTGATAAATTCCTTTAGATCGAAAATATAGGGCGGCTCTACAACAATCGCAAGCCGTAAATGTCCCTTTCGCCATTTCAACGGTAGCCATATAATGCAGAAGCGGAGATTTCTATCTGTTTTATTATTAATCTGGGGGTGTTTGAATTTCTGCTGCGGTTGCACGAAAACTTCACCCCCTCTCGAGATCGTCATTTTCCACTGGAACGATTTTCACGCTCAGAATCGGCCGTTTAAGACGACTTTAGAGGAGTATGAGATCTCGGTGGGAGGGGCGGCGTACCTGGCCGGTCTCCTGGACTCTCTGCGTTCGGTCTACGCGAATAGCTTGGCGCTCCACGCCGGGGATGAATTCACCGGATCGGCGATCTGTGCTATTACAAAGGGGCGCTCGCAGATCGAGATTCTCAATCTGATCAAACCGGATGCATTCTGCCTGGGCAACCACGAGTTTGATTACGGCTGGGAGAATTTGCGCGGACTACTGGGGGCGGCGGAGTTTCCAGCGCTATGCTGCAATGTGTTCGATTCGGTCAGTAATGCACCTATCGCATTACCGAGTATGATCGCTCAGATTGGGGGTGTTACGGTCGGGATTATCGGGGTGGCGCCGCGTTTTTTGGAGGGCAGCGTCATCAAGGGGGCTCTAGAGGGGCTGCGGGTGGCAGATCCTGTCCCCATTGTGAGCGAGTTGCTCGATGATCTCAAAGAAAATACAGACATCCAGGTGGCTTTGACGCATCAGGGATTGCGAGAGGATATGAGACTGGCGAGATCGTGTCCGGAATTGGATCTGATCGTCGGGGGACACAGTCACGACCGGACCTTCGATCCTTTGGTTGAAAACGGTGTGCCAATCATTCAGGCCGGAGCGAAGGGGCGTTACCTGGGTTTTTTCCGGGCTTACGTCGACACCGCGGCTGACCGGATTATCAGGTATACGGGGAGTTTGATATCTGTTTACGCCGACTCGATCCGGCCACGAGACGACATTGCCGAGCTGGTCGAACTGCAAGAACGTGACATCGCTATGGAGTTGGACCGGGTCGTCGGGGAACTTGCCGAGCCCTGGGTGCGGGTTCGCGACGGCGAGAGCAACGTGGGCAACTGGACGACCGACGTCATGGCTGACCTGACCGGGTACGACGTCGCCTTTATCAATTCCGGCGGCATGCGGAAGGATATTCCGGCCGGACCGGTGACCGTGCGGGACCTCTGGGAGCTGCACCCCTTCGGTGACGAACTGATCGGATTTGAGTTGAGTGGCGAGGAGTTGGCGAGGGCTGTCAGCCATCAGGTCAAGACTATGGGTGATCTACTCCAGGTCGGCGGGCTGCGCTACCGAGCCAAGGGGGGAACAGGTGAGATCATCGAATTGCAGGTGCGCGGTAAACCGGTTGATCCGCAGCAGAGTTACCGTGTCGTGACCAATGAATATGTTGTCGGGCATGCAGACCGGTATTTCGGCTTCGGTCTTGCTGATCGGGAGATCACTGAACTGGGCTGGATCGACCGTGAACTGGTACAGGAGGCGTTCCAAAGGCAGGGCAGGGTAAGTTCGCACAAAGATGGCAGGATACTATTAAAATAAGCACCGATACATTTTAATTAGTTAAACCGAAATCCCACTTCCCACTCCCAGGAGTCTTCCTCTTCCGTAGCGATCCAGGCTCCCCGACCCCAGAAGTATAAGCCCACCAACAGTTCAACGTTCCCTTTCAACTCAAAACAGTTCGTTTTAACGAGATTGCCGCCCAGGAAAGGCGCATCGTCGGGACCATCGTGTTCGTGGGGCACGAGGATATCGCCGCCGGCGTTGTAGGTATCCGTGTTTTGACCGTGCCGGAGTCCCGTCCAGCTTGCCTCGACCAGCACGCGCCGGTGGGGCCGGTAGCGCAGATCGAAGAAGAGGGTTTCCGAATTGGGAGGGTGACGGTAACCCAGCGGCGAAGTCCAGTGAGTGTAGACGTTCACCGGGTACTGATGGGTGTAGACGAAAGGTCTGAGCCGGGCCATTTCGACG
>JALGZU010000465.1 GCA_025774735.1 candidate division LCP-89 bacterium
TCAGGCGCTTCAACCCTGATGGCGCGGGTATAGCCCTGACAGTTGGGAAGGTCGACGGACATCACCGATCTGAGCGCGGTATATGACGCTGCTTTGCTAAAGGGCAGCGGTGAGTTGATTCCGCCCTTGACCTGTTTGGAAGACCCTGTCCAATCAACAAGCACCGTCTCTCCCTTGATATCCACCTTGACATGAAAAACAACGGCCTCCGGATGTGGGCCCAGCCCGTCGATATGATCCGTAAATTCGTATGCTCCGTCGGGTATTTCACGTAGCTCGGAGCGAACTAATCGCTCGGCATAATTGTGGAGCTCCTCCATGTACATCCGAATGGTCTCAGCGCCGTATCGGCTGAACAATTCTCGGAAACCGCGCTCGCCCGCATGACAGCCTGCGACCTGAGCATGTAAATCACCGATGACCTTATCCGGCACACGAACGTTGATGGCCACAATATCGAGGATAGCCTGATTCACCTGTCCGCGCTCATGAAACTTAAGAAACGGCAGACGCAGACCTTCCTGAAAGATCTCGCTGGCCCCGAGGGCATTGCTGCCCGGAACGATTCCCCCCACGTCGGTATGGTGGCAGAGCGTGGTGGCCCAGCCCTCCAGCGTATCCTTGATAAAGATGGGTTTAATGATATAGATATCGGGCAGGTGCTGTCCTGCCGCAGCATATGGATCGTTGCCGATGAAAATGTCCTCTGGATAGATCTCACCGCTGTACCGACTGATTAGAAAACGCATTGCGTCAAAAAAACTTCCCAAATGCAATGGGGTTGTCAGACCCTGGGCAAGTGTTTGCCCTTTGGCATCGCATATGGCGGTGGAAAAATCCAGGGCATCCCTCACAATGGACGAATATGCCGAACGCATGAGGATCAATGCCATTTCGTCGGCAATGCTGTCAAAGCCGTTTTTGAGCACCTCAAGCAGTGCCGGATCAATGTTTCTGTTCATCTCCGCTTACTTCGCCTCAAGACTATCGATCACAACATTTCCCCATTTATCCAGCGCTGCACGGGAACTCGGATTGATCACGATAGTGCCTTCATATTCTTCGATAATCATCGGGCCCTCACGGGGTTCCGTTGAGAGAATTGCACGGGTATTAAAAATCGGTGTCTCCAACAGCCCCACATCCGGACCGAAATAGGCCCTACGGGACGCCTCCCTAAGCGCCCCGTCGCGGATGATGGTATCCTTCCGATCCCATCTTGTTTGGGCCGGCCCGCCTTCGAGCAATGGTGAGCCTGTTACACGTAGATTAACGGTTTCTTTGCGTTGTCCGGGAAAACAGTGTCCGTATGTTCTATGATGTTCATCTTCGAAGTCGTTCTGTATCATCTCTATCTCTTGCTGTGTAATTTGGCTGCATGAAACAGGTATAGTGAGCTCGTAGGCCTGTCCCGAATAACGCACATCCGCAAAGCGACTGAAAACGACTTCGTTGGACTCTGCCCCCAATTCAAACATGACCTCGCTTTCCAACGACGCATAATGGTTTCTCATATCTTCAAGCGAAATGCGATCGATTTTGTGGATAAAAGCCCGGGATCGACTGACTTCGATCTTCGCAAACAGGAGACCCAGCGCGCTAAACACACCGGCCACAGGCGGAATTACAATCCGCTTTATCCCAAGTCCTCTGGATAGCTCACTGGCGTGAACGCCCCCATTACCCCCAAAGGCAAACAGCACAAAATCCCGGGGATCCCTCCCTCGATATGTGGATACCGCTTTAATCGCACGCACCATCGTTGCATTGGATACCGTGTGAATACCGAATGCCACCTCATGCAAATCTTTCTTCATCGGAACCGCGACCCCATTGCGAATTACCTCAAAAGCCTTTTGAGCATCAATCGGCACTGAGCCTCGAGCGATGGATTCCGGATTGATGTAACCCAGCACAACGTTAGCATCCGTCACGGTGGGTTCCTGTCCTCCACGGGAATAACAGGCAGGTCCGGGATCGGCTCCAGCGCTATGAGGACCGACTTTCAGCGCCCCGGCCTTATCAAACCAGACAATGCTGCCCCCACCTGCCCCCACCTCGGAAATATCGATGACCGGCAACTTGAGGGCATACCCGCCCCCCTTGACCAGACGGCTGCTGAGTGAAATGCCCCCACCGACTTCGTATTCATCGGTTTTGAACACATGGCCATCCTCAACCATTGAGGCCTTGGCTGTCGTGCCGCCCATATCAAAGGTGATGATATTGGAGTATCCGGTTATCCGACCGAGATCTGCTGCTCCGATGACGCCGGCCGCGGGACCGCACTCCACAATCTCTGCCGGTCGTTGCAACACCGTATTTGCCTCAAGAACGCCGCCGCCGGATTGCATGACCAGCAGACGGCCCTTTACTTCTACGGCCTTAAGCTGCTCAACCAAAGACTGGATGTAAAACCTGACCGGCGGTCCCAGGTAAGCATTGATAACCGTAGTACTCGTGCGTTCGTACTCGCGTATTTCGGGGAGAACATCGGTCGACAGCGTAATAAACAGGTTTGGGAGGGCCTCCTTCAACATTTCACCCACGATCCGCTCATGTGCGGCATTCGCAAATGAATTGATAAAAGCAACTGCAACTGCCTCTATGTCATACGCTTTGATCTTCTCAATCGCCCGGTGTACGTCATCTTTGTTCAAAGGCTGAATGATCGACCCATCCGATGCAATCCTTTCCATCACCTCAAGTCGCCACT
>JALGZU010000466.1 GCA_025774735.1 candidate division LCP-89 bacterium
TTCCCGGAAGGTATGTCCTGCACCTGGGAAGTCCGTAAACCCATCCGCAAGCATTACCGCTTCGCCTGAAAATTGTCGGAAATATTGCGGTTCAAAATCATTTCAGGATGGGAAACCGTACTACACACACGTTTACAGTCAATCCGGGGATAAAACACCTTACAGGGAGATCCGATGCACTACAATCACCGGAATCTGGCTGGGTTTATGCCCCTTTTCACTGTCGCCGTCCTCTTACTCGGCTGCAGCGAAGATACCCCAATGTCACCCGGCACCGGCGACATGCCGGGTTATACCGTTCAAACCGTAGACCCTGCCTCAGGCGGAACCGTCACCCATGAAAGCGCCGCATTGGACATCCCTCCAAATACATTGGATGAGCAGACCGACATCTTCGCCGGCATCCCCGATCCCACACCGTCGTTCACCCCGCTCGATTACGCCGTACAAATAGGTGATATTTACGAGTTCGGACCCTCCGGAACTGGCTTCGATCCCTTCGCCGGTATCTCCATCTCCTATGATCCCGACAGCCTCGCAGGCTACGATGAGAGCGTCCTCACCATCATGACCTTTCAGAATCCGGGCGACGCACCCGTCGAAGTGGGTAATGTTACGGTCGATTCTCTCTCAAACGAAGTCTCCGGAAACGTCGATCATCTATCCTATTTTACGCTCATGGCCCTGCTGTCCCCAGAGCCGCCCCTGCTCGAATCCCCCCCTAACAACTCCATGTTCGTCCCCTATCCGGTCAACCTGAGCTGGTATCCCGTCCCCGGAGCCGCGTCCTATACCCTGCAGATCGCCACGGATGAGAACTTCAGCTCCGGTCTCATCGAACAGGAGGGCATCATGGGAACGACCTATGTGGCCTATGCTGCCATCCCCACCATCCCCAACTGGTGGCGGGTCAAGGCCGTCAACGCCGCGGGGGAGAGCCTCTGGTCCCACGCCTGGACCTTCTCTTCGAATTGACCGTTTCTGATTGCCTCGGATAGAAAGCCCGACCATGAGGTCGGGCTTCTTATTTTTACAGCGACGTCAAGTTTCCCCCTTTCTTAAAGGGGGACTAAGGGGGATTATAACTGTTACCGTGGCGTCAGGTCTTGTCCTAGTCCGCATATTGTCATTCCCGAGAAAGCCCGTGAGAGCCCTCGGCGGCGGGAATCCAGGTATAGGTGAGGTGCTACCGAGGAGCCCCATTTATGGGGCTTACATAGAACCATCCGTAGCCCGGTCATTTCCCGAAGGGACTCCTTCGGAGTATGGCTGGGCAATCCCCTTCCCACTGCATTTTTTCGTTGATTCGTGAAAATAAAACTTGATTTTGATTTGTATTATATTATATATTATAGAAATTCTTATAATAATAGGAGAATACACCTATCCTGAAATGACAACTTCGGAGTAGCAAGAGACACGACAGAACCATAAACAAAATCAATGTTAAGTTTTAAGCTGAGAGGTAAATGATGAAAGACTCATCACTACAGCCAGAATCAGACCGATTGAAGGATCTGAAAAAGGAGAATGAAGAACTTAAAAAAATACTACAAGCAAGAGAGATTAAAGAGGAAGAAATGCAATCCTACCGCATTTTCTATGATGCACGCAAGAAGTTTATGGCCTGGATAGGTGTGATACTTTTTATTATCACTGCTTTTGGAGTCATATCGGTGGCAAGCATAATTCATAACGTCAAAACCGAGATCGAGAAAAGATTAGAAAACGGTATTATCGAGGAAATAAAGGGAGATTTTAAAGAGAGACATGAAGCAGAGATTGTCGAGGATATCAAAACAAGTCTCACTCTCAACATTCAATCCGAAGCTGAAGAAGCAATGAGAGAGGAAAGAAAGGATTTTCTCGCCAATCTCAAAACTGCCCAGGTTAAGTCTCCTTCCGCAGAACAGCGATCGTTTGTGAAGGCATACGAAAAATCCTTTGGTGAGGAACGATACTTTGTTATTGCCGGATCTTCTCCACGCAGAGGCGACCTTGAAAGCGAATTGCAGCGTGTTCGAAAAGAAATTGGAGACGAATTTAACAAGAAATTTCCCAACGCGGGCATCTATCCACCAGCTAAAGGCAATAAGAACTTCGCCTTGGTCTTGGGAACCAGCTTGCCCTACGATGAGGCTAAAACACTTCAGAAAGATGCAATTACTATGGGATTTAGACAGGATACTTTCCTTTGGAAAGCAAGCCGAGCTTTCTTTTCTAGTGAATAAATCCAATCGCGTCAGGTCATGTCCTCTTAATGGCATAAGATCTGATGCTTCCTATAGGCGAACAAAAGCCCGCCCCTCATCCCAGAGGCGGGTTTGCTTTTTAAATCCATTACCTTTTCCCCAAGTCCTAAATCTTCACCATCATTCCCCACACCGCTAAATGCGGCGCGTACTTCCCTTCTATCTGTATCGTCTTCAACTCATCCACGCGGAAGTACGGCTCAAAAAGCTCACTCAACTCCGCTTCAGAGGAGAAATAAAGCACCGTCCCCAACGGCGTCTCCCGGTACTTCCCCGTCCCGCCGAACTGAGGACTCTCCTCGCTGAAACAGACCGACAGGTATCTTCCCCCTGGTCTTAGCAATTTATACACGTTCTCAACGTATTTCTCCCTCGCCTCCGGGAATATATGGTGCAGCACCTCCCAGTCATAGGCGAAGTCGAACGCCTCCCCCAACTCCTTGAGATCACCCAGCATATCGGC
>JALGZU010000069.1 GCA_025774735.1 candidate division LCP-89 bacterium
CTTCAGATTTTTAACCGGCTAAATTTTAAATATAGACTGAATGCTCGGTTTAATCAACTGTTTTCTAAATTGATTTTCATTCCTGCATCGGCGGGCGATTCCAGTATTTCTGTATGCTGTTTGTGTAATAATTGGATCCTTGAAAGGAAGGGCTCAGGAGATATCCTAAGCCCTATTTGCCTTGCTGGGATGCAGGGATTCGAACTCCGATTTTATAGCCTAATGTTAACACGCTGAAGACGCAAAGCGTTCAAAACCACCGACACCGAACTCATCGCCATAGCCGCACCTGCCAGCCAGGGTGCAAGAAATCCCATAGCCGCAATTGGAATGCCCAGGCTGTTGTAAGCCAGCGCCCAGAACAGATTCTGCTTGATGTTCGTCATGGTTTTTCGGCTCATTACAATGGCATCGGCTATGCTGTTCAAGTCACCTCGCATGAGGGTGACGTCCGCCGTTTCGATGGCGACGTCCGTGCCGGTGCCCATTCCGATGCCAATGTCCGCGGTGGCAAGAGCCGGGGCATCGTTGATCCCATCTCCGACCATGCCGACAATCTTGCCGGAAGTCTGCAATTTCCTGATTTCATCTACTTTGCCTTCCGGCAATACCTCCGCCAGGATGCTCTCAATCCCCGCTTCGCTGGCTATGGCTTTGGCGGTACGCGCGTTATCCCCCGTGATCATGATCACTTCTATCCCCATTTCCCGGATGCGGGAGACGGCTTCCTTTGAGGTGGCTTTTAATGTATCCGCCACCGCGAGCATTCCGGCAAACTCGCCGTCGATGGCTGTCAACATTACAGTTTTACCCTTTTCTTCCAATTCACCCATTCTCTTCAGGGCTGCTGCTTCGGTCTCTACATGATAATGAGACATTAACCTTTCGGTGCCTACCAACACATCTCTTCCCTGTATTAAAGCGCGAATTCCATGACCCGGTATAGATTCGAATTCCTCTGCCCCGACGAACTTAACTCCTTTTGAGGAGAAATCCTGCGTTATCGCTTCGGCCAACGGGTGTTCCGAGTTCTTCTCGGCGGATCCAATGAGATTGAGGAATGTAATCTCATCAATTCCTTCAGGCAGGATATCAGTTAGTTCCGGTTCTCCTTTAGTCAGGGTACCGGTTTTATCCAGGACAATTGTGTCGACGCGGTGAGCCGACTCGAGGTGTTCTCCTCCCTTGAAGAGAATGCCGAATTCCGCCGCTCTGCCCGAACCCGCCATGATGGAAGTGGGTGTCGCAAGCCCCAGAGCACAAGGACAGGCAATGACAAGAACCGCAATGGCGTTTTCGAGAGCAGTGGCAAATTGACCGGGTGTCAACACCAGGAGCCACAATAAGAACGTTAGGACGGCTATGCCCACGACAACAGGCACAAATACACCGGAGATTTTGTCGGCGATGCGCTGAATGGGAGCCTTCGAGCCCTGCGCCTCCTCGACAATGCGAATAATCTGGGCGAGCGCGGTATCCTTTCCAATTTTAGTAACCTGGATTTTAAGGAAGCCCAGCTTGTTTAAACTGGCGCCGATAACGCTATCTCCTGCGACTTTTTCGACGGGGATACTTTCGCCAGTGAGCATGGATTCGTCAACAGATGAAGCTCCGTCGATGATTTCCCCATCGACAGGAATCTTTTCACCGGGCTTTACGTGGACGATGTCTCCCACGAGAACCTTCTCGAGGGGGATATTCATTTCTACGCCATTCCGAAACACCAGAGCCGTTTTAGCTTGTAGTTTCATCAAAGCCTTAATGGCTGCAGAAGTTCGCCCCTTGGCTTGAGCTTCAAACAGTTTACCCAAGACAATCAAGGTAATCAGCACGGCGGTTTCAAAATAAAGTTCAATGTGATGGGTTGGTGCGAAGACGCCCCGGATCACCAGGAATAGACTGTAGAAGTAAGCAGCTGATGTCCCCAGCGCTACCAGGACGTTCATGTCGGCGCTTCTATTACGCAATGCCTTGAATGTACCCTTATAGAAGGGGTAACCGATGACGAATTGAACCGGTGTAGCCAGAGCAAATTGGACCCAGGGATTCAGAAAGATGCTTGGGACCCACAGGAATGAAAGAGCGGAAAAGTGGCTTACCATTGTCCACAGCAGAGGAAAGGAGAGCAATGCGGAAAGGACAAACCGCAGCTTCTGCCGTCGAATCTCCTTATTTTTAGTTTTTTCTACCTGGGAGTAATCCTCTTTTTTCGAGGCGGAGTAACCCAGTTGTTCCACTTTCTCTATGATTCCAGTCAGGGAAATCTCATTGGGCAGATATTCGATTCGAGCATCTTCCATGGCGAAGTTCACATTAGCCCGGGCAACACCCGGAAGACCGTTCAATCCTTTTTCAATCCTGTTAGCGCAGGCTGCGCATGTCATCCCCGAGATATCCAGTGTGTTCTGTTCCGGTTTCATTGTTTTACCAGCTTCTATTGTACCTCATAGCCCTGGTCTTGAATGGCCCTTATTATCGTATCCAGGTTAACTTCATTGTCATCGAAATCCACCTGGACACTCTTGTCCTCGAGGTTTGCTTTTCCGTTGACGCCGATCGCTTTCAAGGCGCCCTCAATCGCTTGGACGCAATGCCCGCAGGACATGCCCGTTACGGTTAGAGTAATGGACTTCATACTACATATCTCCTTCGTTTTATTTCATCAGTCTGCGCGTGGTTTTCATGAGTTCATCGATGACTTCAATATCCCCTTCCTGAAGCTGTTCCACAATGCAGCTCTTCACGTGATATTCCAACAGCAGGCTGGATACCCCGCTCAAAGCAGATTGAACAGATGCAATCACGTTCAACACATCGTCACAGTAGGTATCTTCTTCGATGAGTCGCTTCACCCCTCGGATTTGCCCTTCAATCCGGTTCAATCGGGAACTCAGGTTCGATTTGAGTTTTTCCGAATGGTGACTCTTGCGCGCAGCCTCCCCTGGATGGCACTCTCTTTTTGTGTTGTTGCTTTTCACGATCATCCCCTTTTTACAAATTGGTATGAGGGTTATTACACCCCATATATAATATAACCCCCTACCCTATATATGTCAAGTCTTTTTTTGTTTTTTTTATTCCGCTTAATAACCAACCCAGCATCGGATGGTGGGTATCATGCGATGAATAGTACCGGAGATAGAGAAGGGCTCAGGAATGATCCTAAGCCCTATCGGTATTGCTGGCCTATATGGACGAAATTCGAACTTTTGAGGAGTGGGATAAGCTCTTCGATATAGGACTGGCAGCATGAATCATGAGGAATTATTCAAATCTTCTACCTTTTGATTAACAACCTATAATCTGTCTCTCAATTTACCTCAAAGTTGGTCTGGAGAGCTATCATAAAAAGTGGATCGATGTCATGCGGAATTATATCCAGACTATGAAGATATCAAGCTACTATAAATACTTGAGATTGATATTTGCACCACTACTTGCGCTTCGTACTAATCAGTTCCAAATTCCGGATTGTTCGATACACATGTAGTCATGACCGGATTCTTCTCTTCTTTTAGGACGTTGACTAAACCACCTTAAAACCGAGGCCAGGAGCGTTATTCGGATAGAGCGTTCCTTTTTTTAGAATCACCGCTCCATCTGAGGGATCGTCCAGCAGGTCCAGATGTCCATCCAAATCGGCATATACGACATTGGGGCGCGCCAGTGCGAAGTGCAAGCCTGGGCAATGGTGCAAGTTGTCAGGTCACACCTCCGATAATTCGGAGCAAAAACTGTAAATTTTATCTATCTGCTATTATTCCCACTCTGTTAACAAACGCGATTATATCTTCATCTTTATTAAAATCATAGTTATCCGTAGAAATTACTTTGATATCTGGGTTCTCCAGATAAAATCTCTCATGTTCATCTTTAAGTTTTAAAACTCTCCTGAAAGCCTTTGGGCTTTTTTCGTAGTTTGCACCTCTCGCCTCAAAAAAAGAAACAAGCTTATGTTCATCACAAGTCAATCCAATTATCAGATCTGGTTGAGGTAGAAAACGTCGATTATAAGCACTTAATTCTAGTAATATTTTTAGATGAAATTCATCCTGGCACTCGGATTTCGTATAAATTTCAAGTGACCCCCAATAGGTATCCATTATTACAGATTTTCCACCTTGGGCTATAATCAACGCATTTTCTATGTTGTGGACCATCTGGTTGTGAAACCACACCTGTGTCTCAAGAAAATTCAAATCCCTGTTGATGTTATTTATTATCCTTGAGGGAAGCTCTTCACTTTCGTGAATTAGAGCTAAATCCAGATAAGCCGAGATTCGAGAACAGAGCAGTGTTTTACCGATTGCTGGAGGTCCAATTATGGCAATAATCGACATGTCTGAATCCTTATGAAAGTTGATAATCCTCTTCTATTTAATTGCTCGGCTGTGTTAGAAATAAAACCATACCAGTAAAAATACAAAAATTGTAGTTACATAGATCGTTAATCTCGAGTTGTCAAAAACAGGTTCCTTCCAAGTTTTTTTACCAAAGGTGTCCCATTCAGCTGGAAAGACGGTAGCATTTTCTACATACTGACCATCCTCATAAAGAAGTACAGCATGGTCAATTTTATTGATTACCTTTGCAATATTAAGAAAATAGGACTTAAATGTTTTAATTGCTATCAAGGTTATTGATAAAACCGTTAATACACCTATAGATAGCAGGATTTTATGATCTAACTTTAAATCAATCCGGGAGTTGAAAAGCCATCCAACCATTATAATCAAAACTCCGTTGTATGCAAGGACAAGCCTCAGCATTTTCGTGCGAAATTCCTGCATCTCTGAGAACATGAATTCGTAAACCTTCAGCAGTACATTGAATTTATCATGATCGCTTAGTTTTAACATGTTAACCTCACTTTCTAAAATTGATCTCTTTGTCTGGTTCAAATCGGCCGAAGTGAACTAAATTTAAAAGAGGTTTGTGTTTATAAAATATTCGGTATGTTGTGAAAGGAAGCCCAAATGCTTTTAAATCATTCATTTTAAAATTAAATGGAAGCTTCAACAGCACATTATCGGTCACAGAGAAAAAGCTTTCCAACAAAATCTCCCCATCAACGTCTTCAAACATATCTAATGTAAAATTAGCGTAATTTGCATATTCAGGTCCTCCCCAAGGTGGATCAAGGTAAACGCAGTCAAATTTATCATTATATTTTAAAAGGGCTTTTTCCCATGTCAATTTGCTAATTATTTTATTTATCGTGCTTGAGCCAATAGAGATGGAAAGATTTTTTTTAGTTAGATTTATAGCATCATTTGATGAGTCCGTCAGTATTAAGTTCATGTTTGATTTTGCAAAATAAATGGCATCCATTCCAGAGCCGCAGAATGGAATAATAACTGTTTTCCCTTTAAGAATGTGAGCTTGCAATTTGGCTACTTTCGCAGGAGTTACCGAGAAGATTAAGGTATTATTTACATAAAACTGTGGTGTTCCTTTAAATATGAAATCGATGAAATAATTAGGGCAATAATGCCCGTTGTAATAGGTGCTATATGGTTTCATTCGTCTTTTATTCTCATTGATCACCAATTTATATCTACCTTAAATCAAAGTCAAGCAAAAGACATGAGGATTTTGAAGGGAGATTTAGATGGTAGCTGGTTTGATCTCCCCCGGCCCCCTTGATAAGGAGGGAGGGAAGATAAGAGATTGAACAGTGACAAAGAAGTGGCAAAAGGTGTGGCAAGTGGTCCGCTTGGTTAATCCCGCCTTCAAGACCGTGTCGTTCACAGCTTTCTGGACGAGCGACTTATCCGTGTAGCGGCACATCTTGCTAATGGATTTTCAATATATCTATTCCATATATTCATACCAACTACACCCGTTTCTGAGGCTCAAAATCGTAGAAGTTATTTGGCTTATTACATCGTTTCAAATATAGACTGGTCACAAGGTATTGTCAATTATTTTCTCCTCGTTATTCTTTATCGAGCGGGAAGACGATTTCAGCACTGTCAGGAAGATGGTATTGATAAAGTAACGATGCTCCAATTGGAAAAAGAAAGGGCTCAGGAAGTATCCTGAGCCCTTTCTTTTAGAGCCTTGCTGGGATGCAGGGATTCGAACCCCGATTATACGGTCCAGAGCCGCATGTCCTGCCATTGGACGACATCCCAAAAGGAAGTGAAAATATAAAAAATATTTTCCCTCAGGTCAAGAGGAAATCGGTCAATTCCTCTGGGGCGGTTTGCCGTCCTGCAGGTTTTAATCTTATTTTAGTTTTGAGGCCACCCAGGCGACGCGTCTGCCGAGGGTTTGGGCGATGGCCAGGTCGTTTTCGGTGGGTGGATTTCCGGTGCGGGAACCCACCACCGCGGAGGCTCCGTAGTAGGATCCTCCACGATTCGCCTTGGCCAGATCAGGGTCGTTGGGCGGCACGCCCAGGAGAATCATGCCGTGGTGGAGCAGGGGGATGTAGCTGGTGATTAAGGTGGTCTCCTGACCTCCGTGAAGCGTGCCGGTGCTGCAAAAGACGCCCGCGGGCTTATCGGTGAGAAATCCTTCCACCCAGAGTTTGCCCGTGGTGTCTATGAAGGCTTTCATCTGCTGGCACATGTTGCCGAAGCGGGTAGGGGTACCCAGAACCAGGCCATCGCATTTTTCCAGGTCAGCCAGGGTAGCAACAGAGACATCCCTCTGGGCTTTGGCGGCGGCTTTCATTGCCGGATTGCCTTTCGCGCTTTCGGGAGGCAGCGTCTCGGGAACGCGGCGCAAATCGGCCATGGCATCCGATACTTCCACGACTCCCTTGGCGACCGCCTGTGCCATCTTGAAGACGTTGCCGGTGGCACTGTAATAGAGAACCAATATCCTGACCATAATGCCTCTTGGAAATTAATTAAACTGCCCCAATTCCAATAAGTCAGCAATGCTCCTGCCCTGCCTGAGAGCTGCAGGGTAGTCAGAATCTCTCCCGCAATATACATCCAAAAAACCATTAAGTCAAGCAAATACTTTCGCGAGGAGTAATTATTTTTCAATTGATAGTAAGGAGATGAAAAAGGATGGGCCAGGAGAGGGTTCTCCTTCACTGGCCGTTACAGTCCGGAGAGTTACTGGATGGTTCTTTCGGTCATCCTGTAGGTCAACTGCGCCGAGGAGAGAGACTCGTCTACGCGCAGTTGCAGGTAGGTGTTTTCGCTGGGGTAGGGGATCGGCGTGAAGCCTGTTGAGATGGACATCCATCCGATGGTCCAATCGACCAGTGCGAGGTCGTCGAAATAAGCCGTCCCCGTTCCGGATTGGGGGGCGCTGTTGCGGCAGCGGACGTCAGCGTACCAGCCGTCATCCGGGGAGTTGACGTTCAGGTAGAATCTGGTCCAGGGGAAGGTACCATCTTGAGCTGGCGTGTATTCCGAGGCGACAGGGTTACCCGAGAAGCGGCCCGAGTAGAACAAGACGCCGAAGCGTGCGGCGGAACAGTTGGATCCCGCCATGTACCCATCGATGGTATAGCGGGATTCCGCTTCGGTGGGGATGTTATCTTCGAGATCGGTGTAGTGGTAATACCAGCCGCCTGAATGCCGGACCCCCATGCAGTAGGTGCCGGAATGTGGATTCATGGTTTCTAGGAAGACGTCTTCCGAATTGATATTCCAGAGCCAGCCGCCCTCGTATTCGAAGCCGCCGTGCAGCAGGATTTCCCGTCCCAGGGATGCGTCGATGCCGGCCCCCCCCGGGATACCGGTAAGTGAGACGAAGGCACTCAGAAAGCCGGGATCTTCGATGCGCAGCGGTTCGGAGACCCAGTAGTTGCCCTCCTCACGGAAGTTCAGGGTTGTGCTGACCTGGCGTTCAGTTTCAAAGACTTGAGCGGTGCCGGTGGCGATCGTCCCGACTCCCGTGGTGGAATCGTAAACGACGTCGGTGTCCAGTTCTTCGGAGAGGGCCGCCAGTTTACGCATGATGTTTTCGGCGAGTTCTCCGGTAGCGGGTGTGGGGACGTAATCGTCGATATACACCGGCCGAAAGGTGAAATCCTCGATGCCGTCCAGGGTTACGGTGCAGTAGAGGATCATGGATAAGTAGGTTTCCCAATAGTTCTGGTCGAAAGCGAAGTTGCCGAAGCTATGTGCGATCAACTTGTCCTGGTAGACCTCGAAGCCGCGCAGGACGTGGGGGTGGTGGCAGAAGATGACGTCGGCGCCAAGTTCGATAGCACGGTGTTCCAGGTAACGGTCGATGGAGTCGATGCGGTCGCTGAAGCGGAGGTACTCTTCGGGATCGAGCTGCGCCAGTTCGGGCGTTGCGTCCAGCGGTGAGTAATCGTACTCCGTGCCGACATGGGCCTGGACGATGATAACATCCGCCAGCGAATCGACGGCGGGGATGGTGGCTTCCAGGGTCGGTTCGTCGAACATGGCGAAGCCGGGCTTGTTATACGCCGCCTCGAGGAAGGGCGGCAGGAAGTCTTCGCGACCGTCGCGATTGCAGTAGGAGAGGACCGCCACGCGGATGCCGTCCACGGTGAAGAAAGCCGGGCGGGTGGCCCAGTACTCGTTCATTCCGGAGCCGGAGAATAGGATACCGGCGGTATCCAGGACGGCCATGGTCTCCATCAGGCCGGGTTCCATGTAATCCATGGTGTGGTTGTTGCCTAGTGCTACGTAATCGAAACCGGCGTACTGCAGTCCGGCGACGTTTTCGGGACTGCTCCTGAAAATATAATCCTTGGTGGGGTGGGGATATCCCTCGTCGGTCAACTGGCATTCGAGGTTGATCAGGTTGACATCGGCGGCCTGACCGAACATGGATAACGTTCGTTCGAAGATGTAGTTCACCCCGTATGTGGGGATGATCCCGCCAGCTTCTTCGTAGCGGCGGGCCAGCATGACGTCCCCGGCGGTGTTCAGGGTGAATTCGGGATCGGGCGTGCCCGGCGGCGGCAACAGGTGCACGGCAGCGTCTCCGAAGAGGCTGTCATCATCCATGACGATCAGGGAGACGGTGCGGTAGCCGGGGGATGAGTAAGTATGGTTCGGGTTGGGCTGGCCGGAGAAAGTGGAATCGCCGAAGTCCCAGAAGTAGGTGTGGGTGGGGCTGTCGGGATCGATGACCGTGCTGGTGAACTGGTAGTAAGGCTGCGGTTGGGAGGAATCCCCGGCGGCGGTGATGAAGGCCTGGGGGGTAGAGGGGAGGTCTTCGGTAATGTCGTGTATTTCGTCGAAGAAGGAGGTGGCCGTTTCGCCCCCCTCATCGATGTCGTTGACGTAGAAAAGCCGGTCGATGACGGGCAGTTCACCGTAACGGATCATCCAGTCGTTGGCGATGGGCATGTTGAGTAGAGCCCATTCCCGCAGCGGAACAACGCCGTAGAAGGTCGTGTTCCAGGGGTCGCCGATGGGGAGGTAGGTGCCGTCGAAGACGTAGAACAGTTCGTTGGTTCCGTCACCCACTCCGAAGGCCTGGAATTCCCCCATATCTTCCACCATCACGGCGGCGCGCCAGACTGTGCCGGCTGCGAGGGCGATGGGAGGAATGGATTCGATCTTCCAGGTGTTGCCATACAGCATGAGAGAGAAGAGGGTGGAGCCATAGGTGGATATCGAGGTCACTTCCCAGGCGTTGGGGTCTTCATCCTGGCCGGGATAACTGGAGAGCGAGACCGTGCCATCTTCAAAATCCTCGATCATGATTTCATCGATGACCAGGTTTAAACCTTCGGGGAATTCGAGGACGCGGTAGAAGGATTTCTCCATTAGCGGCAGCGAGATGGGATCGACGTAGAAAGATCGCTGGGTGGCGCCCAGGAGGGTCGAAACGTTCAGGTCGAAATTGAGCTCCGGACCGTGGAAGAGCAGGTAGATGCCGTCGCCGGACAGTTCCCCGTGGAGTGAGAGGCGCACCCAATCGCCTTCGATGGAGAGGGAGCTGGTGGTCACGGGAACACCGCCGGTGAGATCGAGGAGTGGCGATTCCTGAGATGCCGCCCAATTCGTTAACAGAAACAGAATGGTAATTGCAATCGGAATGCTACGTTTATGCTTGCCCGGCATGAAGCGCATCTAAAGCTCCGCTGAGATAAGAATCGGTCAGAATAATATACGCAAAAAGTGGCGAAGAGTCAAGGCATTGGAGGAAGAAAAGCGATTTTTTTTGATGTGTGAACACTATCTAGGGTCCTTTTGAGGCTGAATGTGCAGACTTAGAGATGAGATTGCCATGTCATCCGCCGTGCGGCGGATTGCTCACAATGGCCGCGAAAGTTATGTCATTGTCTGGCTCTCAGATTCCCGCAATCGCGGGAATGACAGACGTAAAGGGTGACTCCCGGGTGCGCCCTACGATATATAGGCAGGCGCAGCCCATAGTGGTCACCTCCAGGATAAACGGCGATTATTTTGGGGATATGGGAAATATTACGGTCTGATGGGGAAACGCTGGCAATTGATAAAGTTTAATTTTTTTGCCCGGTTGGAGAAAAAGACTTGACATTTAGCCAAAAAATTAGTATAATGTAGCAACCGAAATATTCCATTTCACTATCATCTTTCATCTGTGGAGGTGAATCATGAAAGTAGCAACAGTTTTGGGCATCGTGGCGGGCTTACTCCTGTTCATCACATCTCTCACCGTTGCAGAGACTTTCGTCGGGGGCCAGGTCAGCGGGACCTGGACGGCCGCAGGATCTCCGTACTACGTGATTGCGGACGTCGAAATCCCCTTCGGATCTGCTCTCGTCATCGAGCCCGGAGTCCAGGTAAAATTCACGGAACACTTTGTGTTCATTGCTCACGGGAACCTGAGCGCCGTGGGCGCACCGGGTGATTCTATCTATTTTACCCACAGTCTCCCCTACGAGGATGAAACCTGGGCCGGATTGAGTCTGCTGTCGACGGAGGGGACCCCGGAGATCGGATTCTGCGTCTTCGAATGGGGGTATGCCCAGGGTCTGGTGAGTGAACCGTACAGCAAGGGCGGCGGGATGCACGTGTACAACACCTATGCGTCGATTCATGACTGCTACTTCCGGGACAACAAGGCGGACGATGACGGCGGGGCACTCTACCTGTACCAAAGCGACGCCGAAGTCTTCAATTGCACCTTCAGGGAGAACTTCGCCTCCAATGACGGCGCCGCCATCTACCTGCTGGAGTGCAATGCACCGTTTATTCACAACAACTTTCTCGAAGATAACCAAGCAGACAACGGCGCGGGCCTGAACTACATGTACAGTCACGGGCTCCTGGAATCAAACGATATCATACATAACCGTGCTACTTCGAGCAGCGGCGGCGGCATTCTGCTCGATCACAGCGCGCCCATTATTCACGGGAACAAGATTAACGTGAACATCTCGTCATCGATGAACGGCACGGGCATCTACATGCACCACTTTTCGAATCCGACGATCACGTACAACGAATTCTGGGCTAACAACCACACCGCTATCTACTGTGGTGACAACTGCTCGCCCGAGATCACCAACAACACCATCTATAACAACGCCGGATACGCCATTCGGACCTATCTGAATTCGCATCCCTGGGGTAAGAACAACATCATCATGGGCAACACCTACCGGTTCTACATCCCGGGCGGCTGCTCCATAACCTTCACCTACAGCGATATTCAGGGGGGTTGGGCCGGTGTGGGGAATTTCAGCTCGCCGCCGTTTTTTGTCGATCCGGGCGGGGGAATCCTGGAATTGCAGCCTTACAGTCCCTGTATCGATGCGGGTGATCCCACTTCGCCCCTTGATCCGGACGGCACTATCGCCGACCAGGGAGCACACTATTTCGATCAGTTGCAGCCGCAGGGCACCTGCACCATCACCCTGACGCCGTTCGGCACACCCATCGTGCTGCCACCGACCGGGGGGACGGTCTGGTTCGGGTTGACCATCATGAATTCGCCTGACTACTTCAACCTGTTCGACGGCTGGTATAACCTGGTTCAGCCGGATGGGCAGATTGTCCCCATGGTGATGCGCGAAGGACTCTATCTGGGTCCGGGCGGAGCGATCAACCGGACGCTCCACCTGACCCTGGACGGCATGGCCATGCCCGGCATATACACCGTTATCGCCTACGTGGGTGAACACCCCGCAATCATCGAAAGCTTCGACAGCTTCACCTTCGAGAAGGAAGGTGATGGCGATCTGAGCGGATCTGGCGGCGAGGTGACCTTCTTCGACGGCGAGGTCGAGGAGACCTTCGCTTTGAAGGGCGCTACTGTCCCCGATGCGACTGAACTACTGGGGCACTTCCCCGAACCGTTCAACCCGCAGGCGACCATCAGCTTCAGCCTGGT
>JALGZU010000467.1 GCA_025774735.1 candidate division LCP-89 bacterium
GAGTCTCCCCGCCCTTCTTTTCACCAAAAATTCCACCCGAAAAAATATATCCCTTGACAATCCTGCCAAAATTGCTTATATTAAATTATCCATGTCTCCGTGGAGGGCACTGTGAAGCCGCTTTTTACTTCCATCCTATTTCTCACCTTTCTTAGCTTGAATCCCGTTTTGGCCGAAACCATCACTGTCTCCGGAGACGTTTCCGGCACCTGGTCAGCCGACACGGTGCTGGTAGTGGGCGATATAGAGTTACCTGCGGGATTAGCACTGACGATCGTTCCGGGTGTAATCGTTATCTTTGACGGATACTACTCATTCACGATTAATTCCGGTGCTGTGTTAACTGCTGTGGGAACGAGTGGTGCCTTTATCCACTTTACAGCCAGTAATCCAGAGACGGGTTGGGGAGGGCTGAATTTCCTTTCTGCGTCGGACGAATCGCTATTGGAATACTGCTTCATTGAATATGGTTATAAGACCTTCGCTGGTGGGGATGTAAAAGGCGGAGGTCTCTATATTTACAGCAATTCGCTGACGGTGAGTCACTGTTTTATCAAAGATTGTGCTATCGAATGTCATGAAGGAGGTTATTATGGGTATGGTGGAGGGATTTACTGCGAGTCTGCAGAGCTGGAAGTATTGAATTGTGTTTTTATTGGAAATACTGCAAATAATAATTACTCTGAAGGTTTTGGAGGTGCAATAGTCTGCGATAATTCTAATGTCACCATAAACGGATCGATTTTTATGAGCTGTGTTGCAGATGGAGGCGGAGCTATTTATAGTTTTACCAATGAGCTTTATATCTCCAATAATATCTTCACAATCAATGAAGCCACTGAACCCTCTGGCGGTGGAGCAATTCATGTACGCAATGACAACATCATTAGTGTGATTTCGAACAATACTTTCACCGGGAACTTTTGCACTGGCTATGAATACGGGCGCGGAGGCGCGATCAAAGCGTACAGTCATGTTATACTGATTAACAATCAGTTCCGGTACAACCATACAACCAACGTGGGTGGAGCTATATCCAGTATGTACGGAGGCGGTTTTGATGCTTTAGGCAATACTTTTGTAGGTAATCAGGCGTATCGCGGAGGCGCAGTTGGTAATGGATCTACTGTAGGTTTTTATTTAAAGAATACATTTGCAGATAATTGGCATTATTTTGGCGGCGAAGGATCGGTGTTGTACGCCGATGGGCTTTCTTCCGCACAACTCAATAGCTGCCTAATCTGGGGAAACCAGGCGGGACCGCTTTCACACTATTCAAGTTCCGGGATCACGGTAACCTACTCTGATATACAGGGTTCATGGTTCGGTCAGGGAAACATAAATGCAGATCCCAATTATCTGGATCCTGAACACGATGATTATCGCATCGTCTGGCGTTCACCGTGTATCGATACCGGCGATCCCGATCCGCTTTATAACGATCCGGACAGTACCAGAGCCGACATGGGCGCCGGTTATTTTGACTATTCATTATCCGTTAACGTTTATCTAACGCCGATGCAGATGCCTTACCTGATATGGCCATCCGGTGGTGAAATGGAACTGATTCTGCGACTTGTCAACATTGATTTTGTGGCTCATGAGGTTGAGGTGTGGTCGGACGTAGCATTGCCAGATCGAACCACATTTGGTCCTGTCCAAGGGCCAAGGACTTTTCAGATCAATCCCAGTTCAACAACTGAAATCAGATTCAGACAAACAGTCCCTGGGAATGCTCCTTTCGGTATCTATCATTACAACGCTTACGCCGTCGTGGATCAGGACACGTCCAAAGACAGCTTCATGTTCGGCAAGCTTGGAGCCACAACCGGCGGCAATGACGGCTGGGGAAATGCGGGAGATCCGTTGTATGATATTGGTGGGGGAAGCACGTCCGCCCATCAAGCGACAGAATTCGCCTTGTTCAACGCCTATCCCAATGCCTTCAACCCGGCGACGGTTATCGGCTTTACGTTGCCTGAGGCTTCGTTGGTAAGGTTAGAGATATTCGATGTAACAGGGCGACTCATCGAGTCGCCCCTACACGGCTGGCGGGATGCGGGAATGCATGAAGTAACCTTCGATGCATCCCATCTGGCATCCGGGATTTACATCTACTGGTTGGAGGCGGGACAGTTCACCGCCTCAGGCAAAATGGTGCTGATCAAGTAAAAAGGAAAAAGGTAAGGGCGACCCGGTGGGTTGCCCTTTTTTTAATCCCCCTTAGTCCCCCTTTAGAAAAGGGGAAAAATTCCCCCCGAAAAAACATACCTCTTGACTTCGCCTGCTTTCTTGTGTATATTAAATAGATGTAATAGTTTTATCCTATACTGCATGCAACATAAAAGAGGCAGAATTGAAATAGATGAGGACACCATGAAAAAGGGTATCGCTTTGTTAGCTATCCTGTCGATCCTGACAGGCATCGCCGCCGCGCAGACGGTCATCGCCACCTACGAAATCCACGACCACGCCAGCGGCCTGGCCTACGACGGTCACAACATCTGGTACGGCCGTTACGGCACCGAGGGCGAACGCATCTACAAGTTCGACACGGCGTTGGAACAGGTCATCGATTCGCTCGACCTAGGTGCGGCCACCCTCGACGACTCCTACGGCCTGACCTGGGACGGCCAGTACCTCTGGGTGACCAACCACGTCGGATCCGATTTCACCCTGCAGATCGACACCCTGGGCAACA